>CANJNU010000073.1 GCA_947475645.1 Bacteriovoracaceae bacterium
CTATAAAATCGATCCGTCCGATTCGAATCACTAATACTATGACCGGAGAGAAGGAAGTCCTTCAAACTCGGGTACCTGGACACTTGTCCCTTTATTCCTGCGGTCCCACCGTCTACGGATTCATCCATATTGGTAATCTTCGAGGCGGTCTTGTTGCCGACATGTTTGCTCGGTATTTCACTCAGGTGGGGTATCAGGTTAACTATGTTCGGAATTACACCGACGTAGACGACAAAATCATTAAGCGTGGAATCGAAGAGGCGACGCCTCCGGAAGTCGTCGCGAAGAGATATACGCTTGAGGCCGAGAAGGATTACGCAGTTTCTGGAATGATGGATCCCACTCATAAGCCGTGTGTGACCACTCATATCTCTGAGATCATTTCGATGGTCGAGACGCTCATTTCCAAGGGAATTGCCTATCCGATCGAGGGTGGCGATGTTTTTTATTCGATCGAGAAGTTCTCGTCCTACGGTAAGTTATCTCATAAGCCGCTGGACGATTTAATTGCTGGTATTCGGGTAGATGTGAATGAAAAGAAACGGAGCCCTCTGGATTTCGTTCTCTGGAAGTTAGCAAAGCCGGGGGAGCCGTCCTGGGATAGTCCATGGGGAAGAGGGCGTCCGGGCTGGCACATCGAGTGTTCGGCAATGTCGAGCAAGTGGATAGGGAATGAAATTGATATTCATCATGGGGGAGAGGATCTGATCTTTCCTCATCATGAAAATGAGATCGCACAAAGTGAAGGCGCCTCGGGGCATGCTCCTTTTGTGCGTTACTGGGTTCATCACGCATTTTTGACTCTGTCGAAAACGAAGATGTCGAAAAGCTTGGGGAACGTTTTTACTGCCCGTGATTTTCTTACGAAATTCTCGGGCGAGTTCGCTCGGTATCTTTTACTGGGGGTTCATTATCGATCAATGATCGATTTTGACGAGAATTTGATTGAGCAAACCCTTCTGGGACTTCAGCGAATCTATGAGGCCAAATTGAAGGCTGTTCAGATGACTCGTCTCGCGAAAGTTATGCCGGATCCGCGAGCAGAGTCGATTTGGGGCGAGTTCATGGCATCGTGTGAGAAAGTACGCCGCGAAGTTGATGAGAATTACGCAAATGACTTTAATACGGCAGGAGCTTTGGCCTCTGTCTTTACTTTGATTCGCGAATTTAATCGCGTACTAGGGGAGCCCCTGGCTTTAGCTACACCAGCAGCAATCTTAGGGTCGGGCGAGTTAATCCGAGTTCTGGAAGTTGATCTGGGAAATGTTTTGGGTGTGGGGAGGCAAGATCCTGAGAAGGCACTTGCCGATCTTATGCGCATTAAGGCGCAGCGGTCTCAAGCCGAGGGTACCGACATTCCGAAGGAGGAAGAGATTCTTCGGCTTCTTGATGAGCGAAAGGCTGCGAGGGCGGCAAAGAATTTTTTGCGCTCGGATGAAATTCGGAATGAATTGGACGCTCGTGGAGTTTTAATTAAAGACAGTCCACAAGGAGTGGCTTGGCAGTATAAATAGCGGGAGTTTTCGGAAAGGGAATCGTTTGGCTCGGCTGAAGAAAAAGTTTGAATTGCATACGACGTTTCAGCCTACCGGAGATCAGCCTGCGGCCATTGCTCGTTTGGTGAGTGAACTCAATGCCGGAACGAAGGCTCAAGTTCTACTCGGAGTAACGGGTTCGGGTAAGACTTTCACTATGGCGAATGTAATCGCCCAGGTGCAAAGGCCTACGTTAATTTTGAGTCACAATAAAACTCTGGCGGCGCAACTTTTTTCAGAATTTCGGCAGTTCTTTCCAAAGAATGCGATCGAGTATTTTGTAAGTTATTACGACTATTATCAGCCTGAGGCTTACATCCCGTCGACTGATACGTATATTGAGAAAGACTCACAGATTAACGATGAGATCGATAAACTAAGGCACTCTGCAACGCGCTCGCTTCTTGAGCGAGATGACGTCATTATTGTTTCGTCTGTTTCTTGTATTTATGGCTTAGGTTCGCCCGAGTCCTACGAAGGTATGCTTCTGTATCTGGAGGTGGGTCGAGAAATTAGCCGGCAAGACGTACTTAAGAAGTTAGTAGAGATTCAGTATAAGCGCAACGACGTAGATTTTCATCGAGGTACTTTCAGGGTGCGCGGTGATGTTGTCGAAATTTTTCCGGCCTATGAAGAGGAACGTGCGATCAGAATCGAGTTTTTTGGCGATGAAATTGATGGCATTTCAGAAGTAGATCCGCTGCGGGGAACTCGTCTGTCGAAACTTCCGCGTGTAACGATTTATCCAGGAAGCCATTATGTAACCTCGTTGGAGAGTAGGAAGAGAGCGATCGACTCTATTCGAGATGAGCTGCGCGAGCATCTGACCCTACTGAATCAGCAAGGGCGCCTCGTGGAAGCGCAACGACTCACTCAACGAACGATGTTCGATTTGGAAATGATGGAAGAGATTGGTTTCTGCCAAGGAATCGAGAACTATTCTAGGCATTTGACGGGGCGGCCGTCTGGGGCAGCGCCTCCTACCTTGCTCGAGTATTTTCCTAAGAAGGATTGGCTGCTGATTGTGGATGAAAGCCATGTCACAATTCCGCAGATTGGCGGCATGTTTCGTGGCGACCGCGCACGCAAATCGGTACTTGTAGATCACGGATTTCGATTGCCATCAGCTCTGGATAATCGGCCTCTGAATTTTGAAGAATTTGAAGCACATGTGAACCAAGCGCTCTATGTGTCGGCGACTCCGGGAGATTATGAGACAAACCTTACAGGAGGCGAGGTTGTCGAGCAGGTGATTCGGCCGACCGGTTTACTCGATCCTATAATTGAGGTTCGTCCGGCGACCACGCAGGTGGATAATTTATTGAGCGAAGCGCGAAAGCGAATTGCAAAAGGCCACCGAGTGATGGTGACCACCCTGACCAAGAAACTGGCCGAGGAACTGAGCCGTTATTATCAGGAACAAGGTTTAAAGGTTAAGTACCTTCATTCGGATATTGATACCTTAGAACGTATCGAGATTCTTCGTGATTTTCGATTAGGTACGTTTGATGTGCTTGTCGGAATTAACTTACTCAGAGAGGGTTTGGATATTCCGGAAGTCTCGCTTGTTGGGATACTGGATGCGGATAAAGAGGGTTTCTTGCGCTCGATTCGGTCGCTGGTTCAAACGATTGGTCGTGCTGCCAGAAATTCAGAGGGTTTTGTAATTCTTTACGCTGATCGCATGACCGATAGCATGAAGAGAGCAATCAGTGAGACCTCGCGACGCCGCGAAATTCAGCAAAAGTACAACGAAGAGCATGGAATTACTCCGCAAACGATTCAGAAATCTATTCCTGCGCCAATTATGCCCTCGTTCGATGAAGATGGAAGACCGATTCGTCTGGATAAGGCGCAATTAGCAAAGCGTGCGCTGAGAACCGGAGCAGGGTATGGACATGCTGGAAGCCGGCCTGATTTTGATGTGACTCTTACTGCCTCCGACTGGGGAATTGCAGATGAAGCCGAGCAGTTGATCCAGATTCGTGACGCAGCAGGCGAGTACTTTAAGTCGTTGAAAGAGTTGCCCAAGGCAATTTTGGAGATGGAGAAAGTGATGAAGGAGTTTGCACGAGCTATGAATTTTGAAAGAGCGGCAGAGTTCAGAGATCGAATTAAACGGCTCAAGATTTTAAGTCTTTCGTTAGACACGCTCAAAGGAGCTGTGAATGAGTAATCGGTTGGCCCAAGAAACAAGCCCTTACCTTCTTCAACATCAAGAGAACCCGGTGGATTGGTACCCCTGGGGTGAAGAAGCCCTTCATCGTGCCAAAGTGGAAGATAAACCCATTCTTTTGAGTGTCGGGTATTCTGCATGTCATTGGTGCCATGTCATGGCGCACGAGTGTTTTGAGAACGCTGAAATTGCAGCGCTGATGAATGAGAAGTTTATTAACATTAAAGTAGATCGGGAAGAGCGTCCTGACCTAGATCAAATCTACCAAAACGTAGCTCAGGCGATTACTCAATCCGGGGGGTGGCCATTGACCGTATTTTTGACCCCCGATCTACGGCCTTACTTTGGAGGTACCTATTTCCCTCCGGAAGACAAATGGGGCAGGCCTGGCTTTCCTCGTGTGTTGGATGCTATGGCAGCAGCTTATTCAAGCGATCGTGCGAATGTGAAGGAGAACGCAGGGCGTTTACTCGATTACATTCGAAATATGGATCGCCGGGCGATTACCCAAGGGCGGGCGCCGTCGGTTGACGGAGTAAAAGATGCAGTCGAAACTTTACTGGCTGTGGTTGATCTCGAAAACGGTGGTTTAAAAGGCGCGCCCAAATTTCCAAATCCGATGACATTCTCTTTTCTTTGGCGAGCTGGTAGCGCATTGAAGCACGATGGCGCGAAGAAGGCCACGCTTCTGATGCTGGATCAGATGTCCAAGGGGGGAATTTTTGATCAACTCGGGGGAGGCTTTCATCGTTATTCCGTTGATGAGACTTGGTCGGTTCCTCATTTTGAAAAAATGCTTTACGATAATGCGCTTCTTTTGAAGTTGTATTCTGAAGTTTACTGTTCAGAGCGGAAGGCTCTCTACTTGCGTTCGATTCGGGATACGGTCGAATATTTACTTCGCGAAATGAGGTCGCCCGACGGCGCGTTTTATAGTGCGCAGGATGCGGACACGGAAGGTGAAGAAGGAAAAGCGTTTGTTTGGGATCTGAAGGATCTTGAGCATGCGGTGGCCCAAGGTGAACTATCCGAGGCCGAGTCGAAAATATTTGCGCAGGCTTACGGAGTGTCAGAGACGGGTAATTTCGAGCATTCAAAAACTGTTTTATTTCTTGCTTATGAGCCTGAGCCTGGGTCGGTGGAATCTGATCTACTTCGTTTGGCTCGTAGTAAGTTGTTTGATATTCGTTCAAGGCGAACAATGCCTGGAATTGACAGTAAAGTGCTTTGTAGCTGGAACGGATTAGTGATTTCTGGATTGTCGTGGGCTTCTCGAGCGTTGAGTTTTCATAGTCAGCCGGATGCAGAAGTCTCGGTTGAGCTTGAGTGGTTATCTGATGCGGCATTAGAGAGTGCGTGGCAGGCTTTTGATTGCGTCCGAAAACGAATGGAGCGAACTGGATCTGATGGCTTTAAACGTCTCACAAGCACGCTTCAGGAGGGAGAGCCGAAGGGTAACGGTTTTCTTGATGACTACGCATTTATGGCGATGGCAGCACTTGATCTAGCTCGCGCGCTTCCCTCGGCACGGCAGGCAGATATTGATCTGGCGCTCACTTGTGCGAGGAGTTGGATTCAGACTGTACTTAAGCACTTTGCAGGTAATCCTGAACGGTCGGCCTATTATTTTACCAGTGACGACCACGAAGAGTTAATTCATCGCCCAAGTTCATTTTTTGATGGGCCTATTCCCAATGGAACGGCAGTGGTTCTTGAATGCATGATGATTCTCGAGGAGTTGGGATATTCGGTCGATCCCGTTCGCACCTCCGCTTTGGACGCAGAGGTTGCTGGACGCTTGGGAGAATTGTTTCCAGTGGCGCTTCGCGCGCCGCAAGGCATGGGTGAACTACTCTGTGCGGTACTCTTGTATCTTCAGGGGCCTGTGGTGTTATCTGGAATGGGAGTAGAGAAGGCTTGTAATC
>CANJNU010000074.1 GCA_947475645.1 Bacteriovoracaceae bacterium
CATGATGACTCGCATTTTGATGAAAGTCATCTCGATGATTGGATGAAGCATGTGATCTCTCGTGGGCGAGCACTACATTATTCTGTGATCCCGATTGAGAGGCATGTTGAGCTGGGGCTTGTGCATCATCATTGCTGGATTGCCGAAGATATTTGCGAACTGCTACAATATCTTGGGTTCGAAGTGCTCGAGTTCAATAATCTTTGTCCGGATCGCCTTGATTCATTTGTAGTTGTCGCAAAGAAGCTCTAAATCCATAAGAATTTAGCCTTCCTTTTTCGCCAAGCCTTTTTTAACTTTGCACCCACCGTGTGTTCTTGTTGACGTGGATCGAAGCCCCATTTTTCCATAAAGAGTCGTAGACCCTCTTGTTCATAGTTGTTGGGAAGAGCGTTTGCCCCTCGTGTGCCCTTCGAGTGATGCCAAATGTAACAGTTGCCCACCATCAGATAGCGCATGTTCATTAGATCCATACGGTACTTAAGATCGGTGTCTTCGTAGGTTACAAAAAAGCGTTCGTCGAAAAATCCAAGCTTTTGCAAAGACGACATTTTGAAGAACATAAGAATGGAAACAAAATTCTCTCGAGATCGATTACGATTTTTCGTCGTAACAATTTCTGATCGCTGAATCACAATGGCTTCATTGAAAGCGATCTCGTCGTAAAAGGGCCCAACCAGATCCGCCCCTGTTCGTATGATGGCTGCGAGCAATGCTTCGTCCCAATCGGGCATTAGCCAGGTGTCGTTGTTCAAAACGGCCACATACTCGGTTTTGCACTCGCGTAGGCCTTGATTACAAGCTCGGCCGAAGCCCACGTTCTCACGATTTCGTTGTACTTTAAACGCGATTCCCTTGGAATGAAAGCGTTCAGCCCATCGAGCTAGGGCTTGGGGTGTATCGTCGCTTGAGGCATTATCGATGATGAAAACTGAAGACACTTTTCGGCTGTGACGAAAAAGTGAGTCGAGACAACGCTCGGTGAGTTGAACTTGATTAAAGACAGGAATAACGACGCTGATCATTCTAGCCCTTCAGCGTCTTCCACTCGAGTTCTTTAAATCCTACAAACCCCTGATCTGCTGAGATGATAAACGGGCGCTTAATGAGCTTTCCGTTGGCAGCCAATAGCTTCAGTGCCTCGTTTTCAGTCATTTCGGCGAGCTTGTCGCCGAGTTTCATCTCGCGATACACTTGGCCCGAAGTGTTGAACAGTTTCTTTAAGTCGCCATCCACAAAGGCCAGCATTTTTTTGAGTTCAGTAAGTGTGGGGGGGTGTTCGACGATCGCAACTTTTTCATACTTCACTTTGTGATCGTTCAAAAATTTGAGGGCTTTCTTGCAAGTACTACAGCCAGCGTATTCGTAAACTTTAAGTGCCATGAACACCAGATATGTCGAATGCGAGTTCACTTCCAGCTTAAAATTAGGATGAACCGACGCCGTTTAATTCAACTCTGGATCATGCCTGGTTTGCGCATAAAGAAGAGTTCCACTGATGACTGCGAGGGGTACCATGCCAATGGAGAGCAAAGGGATTGCAAAAAGAATGGAACAGACGAGTCCAAGGCCAAAGCTTGAGAAGGGATATCGGACGAGGAACCCCAAGCCGGAAACGAGGCCTTGTCCTCGGCGTGTCTGCGGGTAGCTAATAAACTGAAAAGCCAAGAGGAGAACGGCCAGTCCTCCTGCGATGAGATTCACGATCGGAATCCAAGAAACAAAAAGGGCGAGTACACCCACGACGCACGAAAAAAGAGATTTCATCAGATCAATGCGCATGAGGCGAAGCCGCCAAAAAAAGCCGAAACTTGAGACAGGAGTAAGCGGTACCGAGGCATATCTCTCGGCTCGCTCCGCGAGCAGATCATTCAGTGGAACAGCAAGGGTTCCTGCAATGAATGAGAAGGTCATCACACTCATCATTACAAGAAGAATCCAGGTGATGGTTCGGACCAGCCACTCCCAGGATCCTCCAATAGACAGGCCATGTCCTTGAAGAAACGAGAGCAGGGTCGCCTCGGCGCTGCCCTGAAGGCGGGTCAGTATCCACGTGTAAGCAAAAAATGTGACCGTGGCTGGAAGAATGCTGAGAGCCAGAAGGAAGGGATGGCGAAGCACAAGTTTTAGCGCGGTGAAGGGAAGCGTAAAACCAAATGCGAAGGATTTGGCCATTCGAATAAAGAGGTGACTCATTCGAACAGTTTAGCTCAGATTATCGATGATAGCAGTCGTTCTGGATATCGAACCGCATTACGGCCATTGAAATTCGCTCAGTCACGTAGATTTGAGCGCGTTCCTTCGTCTTTTCGAGCGCCTCTGGAGACGGGGTAATGGCCATCAAAATCAGGCTAGCGGAAGTAAGAACGATGAATTCGCCCTCGGTCTGGGCGGTTATAGGGTGCATCTTGAGCGCGCTTCGGGCGAGATCCGGAAGAGTGCTCAGTTCGACTTTTGGACCGAATGCTAGAACGGATCGCTCGTAGGTTTCTTTGAAAATGGTCTCGGCCCATGGAGCATTCACTTTGAGAATCAATCGGTTACTGCCCCAGAGGGTTCCTTCTTCTTGAATCATGAGTCGGAAAGTCTGATTTTCGCAAACGGTCGTGTCGCCAAAAATGGTGCCCGCGGATGCAGAAGTAATCCAACCCGAACTCAAAATGAGGAAAAGTAAAAAGGCTTTCATAACGAGGGCTGTATCGAAATATAGCCCATTGCGTCAAGGTGAATATTGCAAGGCCCCTTACTCTTCTTCATCTTTCTGAAGAGTGGCGAGAACGGTGAGGTCCTCCAGGGTCGTTACGTCTCCGCTGATTTGTCCTCCGGCGGCGAGCTCGCGCAAGAGGCGACGTAGAATTTTCCCCGAACGGGTTTTCGGAAGTGCATCTGCGAAGCGAAGGTCATCAGGCCGAGCGAGAGCACCAATCTCGTGGGTGACGTGTTGTTGGAGCTCTTTTTTGAGTGCCGCAAGAGCCCCTGGGTTTCCAGAGACTTCATTCGCGGCCACGGCCTTGAGGGTTATAAAGGCCACGATCGCTTGACCTTTGATCTCGTCGGGACGACCTACTACAGCCGCCTCAGCCACTTTGGGATGAGCCACGAGCGCACTTTCAATCTCCATCGTTCCCAAACGATGGCCGCTTACATTTAAGACGTCATCGACGCGACCGAGGCACCAAATGTAGCCGTCATTGTCCTTTCGGGCACCATCGCCAGTGAAATAAACTCCATTCTCAAAATCCGAGAAGTAGGCCTTCTTAAATCGTTCCGGATCGCCATGAATGGTGCGGGCCATTGAGGGCCAGGGCTTACGAATTACCAGATAACCACCTGAGCCTGCAGGAACAGGATTTCCTTGTTTATCGACCACATCGACATCATAGCCCGGTAGCGGACGAGTGGCCGAGCCAGGCTTCGTGGCAAGTGCGCCGGGAATCGGCGAGATCACAATCGCTCCGGTCTCAGTTTGCCAGTAAGTATCGACGATGGGGCAGCGTCCGCTGCCTACGTTTTCTCGATACCACATCCAGGCTTCTGGATTAATCGGCTCACCCACCGTTCCTAAGAGCCGCAGTGAAGACATATCGCGAGAACGCGGAAGTTCTATCCCTAGGCGCATAAAGGATCGAATCGCGGTGGGTGCGGTATAAAGAACACTAATACGATGACGTTCGATCATGGCCCAAATACGATCGGGAGTGGGGTGATTCGGGGCCCCCTCATATATAAACAGCGACGCTCCGGCGGCCAGAGGCCCATAAACCAAATAAGAATGTCCGGTGATCCAGCCAATATCCGCTGTGCACCAATAAAGGTCTTCATCCTTCAGGTCAAAAACCTGCTGTGTGGTTCGAAGTACTCCCGTAAGGTAGCCTCCCGTCGAGTGAACAATGCCTTTAGGTTTTCCGGTGGTTCCGCTCGTGTAGAGAATGAAAAGAGGATGCTCAGAGTCGAGTGGCTCAGGGCCACCCATCGCCCTTCGATCGGAGGGGGTAACAGTATGAAGAAGAGCGTGCCAGTCATGAAGCAGGGCATGCGCAACCCTTCCTGGAGTAGGTTCCGGCGAGTCCTGTACTGTCGCGCCTCTCAGCTGTCCCGCTAGTTTCCGTTGAATTGAAATCACATGTTCAACTGTCGGACAAGCGGCCACAGCCTTGTCTGTCTGTGTCCGTAGGTCTATCCACGAGCCCTTTCGGTAGCCACCGTCACCTGTCAAAACGACTCGAGCTTGCGCATCGTTGATACGATCCTTCAGTGCTTCTGCATTAAAACCGCCAAAAATCACTGTATGAGTAAACCCTCCGCGAGCGCATGCAAGCATGGCAACTGTGGCTTCTAAGATCATGGGCATGTAGATCGCCACGCGATCACCCGGCTTCAATCCCAACTTTCTCAGTGCCGTAGTAAGCAGTTCTACCTGAAAATGAAGTTCAGAATAAGTCCAGGTAATGACTTCGCCGGGTTCGCCTTCCCATACGAGCGCCGCTTTGCGAGCGCGAGTGGTCAGGTGCCTATCCAGGCAGTTGAAGGAGGCGTTGATCTTTCCACCAATAAACCACTCTGACTGGGGGGGGTTCCAGTTCAAAATCTTGTCCCAGGGTTTGAACCAAGTCAGCTCTTCCGCAGCATTGGCCCAATAGGCCTCGGGGTCTGCGGTCGCTGCTTGGATCAGTTGCCCATACCCGGTTGCCTTGATAGTGGCCTTCGATACAAAATCTTCCGAGGGAGAGAAGCTGCGAGTCTCTCTCAGGGTAACACTCAAATTTTCTGAGGAAGGGATAGGGCTCATTCCCTGAAGCTACTGCGGCCTTGAGCTTTTTGGAATAGAGGAGTGAAGTAAAAAAATCGCGACGCCCAGAAGGCGATGCGGCACTGATTGAATTCAACTGGAAGTTATAATTTTCCCTGAAAAACAGGAGGTAGCTCGATGGGCGCACCCGGAAACGCAGCATGCGCCTCGGCCCAAGCGAGTTCGCGGTAGGTGCCGGGTTGAAGGTCTCCCAGTGCAAGGCCACCATAGGCTACACGCTTAAGGCGAGTTACCTCGTGGCCTACTGCCAGAAATATACGCCGAATCTCTCGGTTTTTTCCTTCGGCGAGGTGCACCACCAAGTGCGATTCCTTTCCGCTCGATTTTCTCAGTGTGACTGTTTCAGGATTCAGTTCTACTCCCCGATCCACAATGCCGCTCCGTAACTGAATCAGAGTGTTCTCGGTTACTTCCCCTCGGACGGTTACAACATAGACGCGCTGTACTTGGTTGGAAGGGTCGGTTAGCCATGCTGCGAGTCGGGTGTCGTTGGTGAAAAGTAAGAGCCCAGTCGTTGCAAAATCGAGTCGACCTACTGCAATCAAATGCAGCGCATCTTCGGTGTATTCTTTAATAAGTGAGAAGACAGTGGGACGCCCCTTTTCGTCGGAGTGTGTGGTAATCACGCCTCGGGGCTTATTGAGAAGAAAAATTCTTCGTTTGGGCGTTTCGCGCGACTCACTGGCTACCTGAATTCTTACGCGTTCAGGCCAGACCAGTGCGAGTGGGTTGGTTCGAATTGCACCATTCACCGAAACTTTTCCGGCCAAAATCCAAGCGCGTGCTTGAGTGCGGGAAGCGATGCCCAATTTTGAAAGCGC
>CANJNU010000075.1 GCA_947475645.1 Bacteriovoracaceae bacterium
GCCCTGATTGGCCACCATTTTAGGAGTTAAAATTTGAAGAGTTTCCAAAAAATAATCGGTGTCTGTTGTAAGCGGACAAGCCACAAACGCCCCCGCAGCAAAACCCACTAAGCCTACGCGGTCGCCGCGAACCTGTTCTGCCAAGGTTCGCAGGAAGTGCTTCGCCTTCTTAAGCCGACTGGGAGGAACATCTTCGACCTCCATGCTGTTGGAGATATCCAGAAGCACCAAAATATCGAGGCCGGTTGTTTTTGCGGTCTCTTCGTGCGTGCCCCATTGCGGCCGCGAAAGGGCCAAGAATAGAAAGAGAAGCCCCAACAACCAAAACCCTCCCTTCCTAAGTCGTGCAGTTGCGTCATATTCGGGAAGCAGCGATCGCCAAAGCAAAGGGCTGATCATCTTCGCGAGAGAAGCCTTTCGTCGGGATTCGTCCCAGCGACCCACAAAAAAGAGGGGCAACAGCATGAGTAAAAGCCAGAGCCACTGGGGCGACTGAAACCTCATGGAATGATCCTCCACCAGAAGCGAGCAACGATCTGCTCAACCAGAAAAAAGAAGAGGCTCCATTTAAGAGGGAACTGAAACGCCTCCTCGTATTTAATCTTTTCGGTCGACTTAATTTCAGTCTTTTCTAGCTGATCGATCTCTTTAAATACCTTTTCGAGGGTTCCGTAATCTGTAACTCGGTAAAATTTTCCACCAGTTTTGGCAGCAATCTCTTGAAGGAGGGTTGGATTCAGTGCGTTCTCAAACCATTGATAACTCACGATCTGATTTCCGAAAACACCCTTGCTTCGAATGGGCATTTTGACACGCCCTTCCTTGCCAATCGCGATGGTATAAACCCGAATGCCGTACCCAGAGGCTAACTCGCCCGCTGTGGCTGGATCGACCTGACCGACGTTATTATCGCCGTCGGTGAGCAAAATAATAACCCGACTCTTTGCTGTTGAGTTACGAAGGCGATTAATCGCAACAGAGAGCCCATCACCAATGGCGGTACCATCTTTGAGTACACCTAATTGAGCATCCTGAAGACTTCTCAGAACTAGAGTATAATCTAAAGTGGGTGGGGCTAAGGTAAGCGCTTCTCCGCTAAAAATGACAAATCCGATTCGGTCATTTTGGCGTCCCTTAATGAATCCTTGCATCATCTCTTTGGCGACCGAAAAACGAGAGCGATCAGCCAAGTCCTCTATATTCATACTGGCCGAGAAATCCATCACCATCATAATGTCTAAGCCTGAAACTGTGCGCTCGGTTTGCTTAAAGCTCGTTTGAGGCCGAGCAAGCGCCAGAATCATCAACACAAACGCCAGCGACTTCAAAGCCATTAAAATTTTCAAAGGACTTTTGTGAGCCACCTTCTCTGAAATCGGAACCGAGAACGTGAGCGGTGCCGGCTTATTTCTATAAATCCACCACCGATACACAAACGGAAGAAGCAAGAGCAACAGAAGAAAAGGCCAATGAGCAAACCTCATTTCACTTCTCCTTCAGCCCGGCGCGTGCTCTTTACCCAGTCTCGTAATGCTCTCAGCAAAACAAAACCTTCATCAGGAAGCGGCAGATGATCAGTAAATTTGACTTGATCGAGCCGATCGAACATTTCCTTCAACTCTTGAACTCTCTCTTCACTCAGCCCTTGCGTCTTTCGAAGTAAATCTAACATCTCACGCGTGGTCGACTCAACAGCGTCTACTTTGAAGCGGGCCCCTACATAAGCCTTTCCAATCTCGGAGAGTCTAAAATAGTGTTCTTTATATTTGCCTAGAGCGAGAGAACTATTTTGCTCTAAATCAGCTAAAGCCATCAATGCAATTTGATCTTCGGACTTATTGGGCTGAATCGGTAGCACCACTTCAACCGGTTTTCTTGAAGCCTTCCATTTTCGATACACTCGAAGCAACCCGTACAAAACTGCCAATAACGCAAGAACACCCACTCCCCCCAAAATCCAGGGAAAGTCGAGCGCAAGCGGCGCTTTCAATGCGGCCGGTTGTTCTGCTTGAGGAACGGCTTCGACTTGAACTGTAAGAGGCTGGGTACGCGCAAAAGATTTTCCAATACCTTCTGGCTTCCTATAAATCCCTAACGACGGAAGAGTAAGATTTCCGCCTTGAATGGGACACGCTTTAAATCGAAGCTCACCCAGCGGCGATTCGGCTGAACTGAGCGACTGCAGCTGCCATCCTTGGTTAAACAAAACATCGCCCTGAGTCGACGAGTCTTTATCGATCGCCACTGCGGGCATATCCAATGCAAGATCCTTCGCCGGGTCGGTACCACTGGGTGTTGTAAAACCTACCACTTTAAGCGAAACACAATCGCCTAACTTAAGCTTCGTGCCTTGCAGATCTAAGCGCTCTAGATCGTGCGCGGGAAGGCTTAGAAAATCCATGCCTACTTGGCTCATCTTCTTCGCCTCGAACGAGTTCTAAAAAAGCGAACAACCGCCTCTGCATAGTCTTCGTGCGTAAATACTTTAACCGTTTCGACTTGAGCGCCCTTTATGGCCGTCTGCTGGTCGGTTTCAAACTCGGTTCGATGCTCCTCTAGCCATTGTTTGAAAGCGTACGACGACGTATCGACCCACTGTTCTTTACCGGTTTCGGGATCAACGAAAATAAATGAGTCTACTTCAGGCACACGCGTCTCGCGCTCGTCGCCTACCACCATCGCAATAACGTCGTGCCGCCGGGCCAAGCGTTTAAGCGCTACATCATAACCCTGAGTCATAAAGTCGCTAATCACAAATACAACACCACTATGCTTCATGATTCGGTTGGCCGCTTCAAGTGCCCCAGAAAGATCGGTTCCCTGAGTTCGGGCCGAATATCCCAGCACATCACGAATCACTCGTAGAATGTGTTGCTTGCCTTTCTTCGGTGGCACAATTTTTTCAACCTCTCCGGCAAAGAGAAGTAGTCCCACTTTATCACCCGTATGAACAGCCGCGTACGCTAACATGCCAGCAATCTCTGCAGAAATCTCGCCTTTTAACTTCTTGGTAGAACCGAAGTTCTTGGATGCAGAGACATCTACCACCAAAAATACGGTAAGCTCTCGCTCCTCTTCATATTTCTTCAATAAAGGTTCACGCGCACGAGCGCTGACTTTCCAATCAATATGACGAACATCGTCGCCCGGCTGATAAACTCGATGCTCCGAAAACTGTACACCCTGCCCCTTAAACGAACTTCTGTAACTGCCCGACATGACATCATCCACCATCTTGCGCGTGGTAATCTCAATTAGCCGGACCTTTCGAATCAGTTCGTCAGGTAACATAAAATCCTCAGGGTGCCTCAGGGTAAAAGATCAGGGAACTTCAACTTGTTCCAAAATCTTTCGAATCAGCTGCTCACTATCCACACCATCTGCTTCGGCTTCGAACGAAACCTGAATTCGGTGCCTGAGTACATCGTAGGCAATCGACTTCACATCTTCAGGGGTAACGAAACCACGGTGCTGTACAAACGCATTTGCGCGACTTGCTTTGGCTAAAGCCAATGTTGCCCGGGGACTTGCCCCTATCTGAATTTGTTGCTTCAACTTGGGTAGCCCAAACTTCTCGGGAAAGCGGGTTGCAAACACGATAGCCAAAATATAGTCTTTCAGCTTTTCGTCCATGTAGATCTGCGAACAGAGCTCGCGTGCTTCCAAGATCACTTTGGGATGACAGACTTTCGAGGCCCTCGGAGGCGTTACTCCCGACATGCGGTTCAAAATGTTTTTCTCTTCGCCCAGCGTGGGATAACCTACTTTAACCTTAAATAGAAATCGATCGAGTTGCGCCTCGGGCAAGGGATAGGTTCCCTCTTGCTCGATTGGATTTTGAGTTGCCAAAACCACGAATGGATCCGCCATGGGATAAGTGGTTTCGCCGATTGTGACCTGATGCTCGCCCATAGCCTCGAGTAAAGCGCTTTGAACCTTAGCGGGAGCACGGTTAATCTCATCGGCTAAAATAAGACTCGAAAAAATCGGACCCTTTTTAACCGAAAACTCGCCTGTTTTTTGATTAAAGATCATCGTTCCGATGAGGTCGGAAGGAAGAAGATCGGGGGTGAACTGGATTCGCTGAAAGTCAGCCTGAATGACATCGGCTAGCGTTTTAATCGTAAGCGTTTTTGCCAATCCCGGAAGACCTTCAAGAAGAACGTGTCCATCACAGAGCAGGGCTTGCAAAAGGCGTTCAAGCAAGCTTCGCTGCCCCACCACCACTTTGCCCGCCTCTGCGAGAAGCACATCCACGAACTGACTGCGTTGCCGAATCTCTTCAGTAAGAGCTTGCACATCCATGTTTGCCATAGATCCGCATCATAACGCCGCACCCTCAACAACGTCAACGGCTTGAAATCTTTACTTCTTTGAAGGCGTGGCGGAATACGCCGCAGAATGCGTAGCGCGATACGTCATTTTAAGCAGATCGGCCAGATCGCCACTCTCTACGTGAGTACCCAGGGTCTGAAAAATCTCAAAAAATCCCTGAGGCTGACGCGACGCAAGGGCGAAATATTGGTCCAAACTACGATCGCCTAACGCATCTGCTAGGAAACCTCTCATTTGCCGTGCTGCTGCCCCTGCCCGAGGATCAGCCATCTTCTCTTCAAAAAAATCTAAAGCCCCGCGCGACCACTCGGCAAGCAGTAGCGCCTCTACTTCGTCGGACTTCTTCCATAGGCCCCATCGGTCGAACAAAAGATCCCACGATTGAGCCGACGACGCATTTTCGTCAACAGCTCGAACGAGCTGAACCAACCCCGAGAGATTCTTGGGCTCAGCAAAGTAGCTCTGCATTACTCGTGCTACGCGCTGCTTGGCTAACGAATCCGGATCCTGACTTAACTCGCGAACGAAATGAGCTGATCGATCGGAACTCAGTACGGAACTGAGTAAATCGGAGATTTTTTTCGAACTCTTTACCCAGTAACTTCGATGCTCGGACAGTGTGTGCGCCAAGCTTGCCATCGCACTAGGAATGATTTGTAGATCTGCTGCCGCGGCGAGCGAATAAAATGAAAGAGTCTTCGCTGCCTCGGTCTTTGCGTTGAAGATTCCCTCTACTCCCACCCAGAAGAGTAACTGCTTTCTCTCCAAAAGCGAATCAATTAGCCGGCGAGCCTGGTAACCCGATCCCTGTACCAATGCACGAAAGAAGGACTGCAGAGAAGGCGCAGATACCCTGGTGTCGCGCATGAGCACCGTGGCCTGTCTTGTTAAGCCAAGTCGTACAAAATCTGTCATTAACGAAAGCGAGTGACGTGAAGCCAAAGACGGATCGTGGAAGTCGGCCTTCCTGTCCTCGGGGGCAGAGCTCGCATAGAGTTCGAACAAAATATCACGAAGAACTTTTAATCCGCCCGCCATCTTCGACGAAGGAGAGGGCAACTTAAGCCCTAATGGCATTAGAACGCGCTGAGCTTTTTGATCGGCCAACGGAAGATTTTCGACTAAAACAGGAAGAAATTGCCGAATATTATAGAGCGACCGTTGCAACTCAGCCACTTTAATTCCGGGCAGCCAACTGGGAAGCCCGCCTGTTGCTGCACGAGGATCGCGAGTTTCCTGATCCTGAACCTCGGCTGAGTCAGTAGGATTCGCTACTTGTGGACATCCCGGCA
>CANJNU010000076.1 GCA_947475645.1 Bacteriovoracaceae bacterium
CAAAACCGCGCGTAAAATCCGTAAAGCCCGTAAGGGTAAAGTTCGTAAGCGCGATCAGCAAAATAAAGGAACGACCCCTAAATTTCCTATCCACATCGATTGAGATCTCTTCCTTATGAAAAGAAATTACCTTTTTACCTCTGAGTCCGTCACTGAAGGTCATCCCGATAAGATCGCTGATCAGATTTCGGACGCTGTCCTAGATGCATTACTCACTCAAGATCCAAAATCTCGAGTGGCTTGTGAAACTCTAGTGACCACTGGATTAGTGGTAGTGGCTGGGGAAGTGACCACGAACGCGCGAGTTGATTATACTGATATCGCGCGTCAGACAATTCAGAAGATCGGCTATGATTCTTCTGAAAAGGGTTTTGATTACAAAACCTGTGGTGTGATCGTGACCTTAGACCGTCAGTCTCCCGATATTTCTCAAGGGGTGACTGCTGGTCAAGGAATGCACAATCAGAAGGAACAAGGTGCGGGCGACCAAGGGATTATGTTCGGATACGCAGTGAATGAATCCGAACAGTTCATGCCATTGTCGATCGATTTGTCGCATAAGCTGGCGCATCGCCTGTCAGTGGTGCGCAAGGACGGAACATTAGGTTGGTTGCGTCCAGATGGAAAAACGCAGGTTACCATCGAGTATGAAGATGGAATGCCGAAGCGTGTAGATGCAGTCGTTGTGAGTACGCAGCACGACGAAGAAGTGACTCACAAGCAGATTCAAGAGGCGGTCATTGAGGAAGTCATTAAGAAAACGATTCCTGAGCAATGGCTGGATGGAAAAACAAAATTTTACATCAATCCAACGGGACGTTTTGTTGTGGGTGGGCCGATGGGAGATTGCGGACTGACTGGACGCAAGATCATTGTCGATACCTACGGTGGCCATGGAGCCCACGGCGGCGGAGCATTTTCGGGGAAAGATCCCTCGAAAGTGGATCGCTCGGCTTGTTACATGGGACGTTATATTGCTAAGAATATTGTTGCTGCAGGCATGGCCGATCGTTGCTTGGTTCAGCTCGCTTACGCCATTGGTGTTGCCGAGCCTGTAAGCGTGATGGTGAATGCGTTCGGAACTGAAAAGATTGAGATTCAGAAGATTGAAACAGCGGTAAGAGAAGTTTTTCACACTCGTCCAGCGGGTATTATCGAATCGCTCAACCTCCTTCGTCCGATTTATTTCAAGACGGCGGCTTACGGTCACTTTGGTCGCGCAGAGCCTGAGTTTTCTTGGGAAAAGATCGATCAAGTTCAAGCGCTTCGCGCATTTAAATAAAACTTTCGAACGATCGGATAAAGAGTGCATTGGGTTTTTTTACTCGCACGGGTTTACCCTTATTGGGCTATTCCATTGATCTTGGGTTTTCTTCAGTTTGGGCTTTTCTTTCATCGTAGAAAAGCGCTTCCACGATACCTCTGCGGCTTTATGGTTTTACTTCTACTTGCGGGAACCCTTTACTGGTTTTTTGAGCGGGGAGACTTGAACTCGGACCAATGGGTACGCGAATGGTTAGCGGATTAACGAGCGTCGCTCGATCCCAGTTGCTTGAGATAATTTAAGCAAGCCTCGTCTAGTTGCGGAAGAATTCCGGCTGCGCGGCTGAGCGCTGCTGAGGTGTCGGCCGCATGATACATGAGGCAGTTTGGATTCATGCAGTGGGCGGGATGAAGTATGTCCTCGCTGGATCGAACGAGGGCAGATGCTTCGGGTGATACTTTACCTTGTGCATCGGGCAATCCAACCAGGCCCAGCAGATGACCGAACTCGTGTTCAGTTACAGTAACCTCAGAGATCCAAACGGGCGTTTGTGATTGTGTATCTTTTACGGTCGCACTTCTTAGACTGTTCTCAAATACGGCAATCGAAAGATTGCCAAAGGCCTGTCCTAATATTTTCTGCGTCTCAGTGTCGTCGCTTGAGTGCTGATCAAGGAAGAGAAGATGAACGGTAAGTTCATCTTTCTGCGGCTTATATCTCCGAAATTGATTTTCTAAGTTTTTAAGATCTTGAACGGTGTAGCCCCTCGCTGTGCCCGGTGGAAGCTCCGTGCCCATCATCCAACGAATGCCTCTGGGTTTATTGAGAGAGCTGTTGAGAAAAGTCTGTAGCCGATTCAGAGCTTCTTGGGTGGGCGCAAAGCCCGGAACCGAACTGACTTCAACGACGAGGCTTTTAAAGGCAACGTTCGATACGAGATCGTGCGCTGAGGCGCCGGCACCCAGGTTCGTTTGATAGGCTTCGATTGCGGCGACTTTTTGGTCGATCCAGTTGTTCTCGAATGGAGCGCAACCCCCGAGTGCAACGACCCAGGCAAATGCGAGTGTCAATAACTTGGACAGTTGCCTAACCCCTTGCCGAGAAACGGAGGCGCCGAGGAGTGGCTGGCGTGAACGATTTTTTCTGTAAAAATTGAATAATTCCAAGTGTCTCCCTCGATTTGGCTAGTCGCCCCTGGGGGCGAGAAACGGGCATTCTCCAGAACTTACTGAAGGTGAATTGCAAGGGGTCGGCCAAGGCTTGCCGTCATTTTTTTAAACATTTCGGAAAATTTTTTGACAGCCCGG
Source organism: Bacteriovoracaceae bacterium (assembly GCA_947475645.1). GTDB lineage: Bacteria > Bdellovibrionota > UBA1018 > UBA1018 > UBA1018 > CANJNU01. Next base: position 2,572 of record CANJNU010000076.1, read on the forward strand.
CATTTCTTGCTTAGCCTCTTAAGTGTGAGAAGCAGTTCGATAAAATTTAGATTTACCGTTTGTGTCTTTTAGCTGTTTAGAACGTTTCAATGGATTGATAACTGAGCCCTGCCGCGGACGAAAGAAAGTTGCCGGACTCAAAACAAGTTAAACATTAACTCAAAATTACGATCCTAAACTCAAGGACGGGTTTAACACGGAGGAGCATTGATGCTCACATTTAGGTCGCCGCTGGTGGGTGAGTCTCTCGCAATTCAGGCTATTTTAAGAACTGTCGAGAAAGTGTCGCAAACAGATAGTACGGTGTTGATCACCGGAGAAAGCGGAACAGGTAAAGAGCTGATTGCCCGCGCGATTCACGAGGGGTCCCCTCGTGCTTCTAAGCCAATGGTGATCATTAACTGTGGAGCAATTCCTGCTGAGTTGCTCGAAGCCGAGTTATTTGGCCATATGAAGGGCGCCTTCACAGGTGCAATACAAACTCGCCTGGGTCGCTTTGAGATGGCGAATGGCGGAACCTTGTTTCTAGATGAAGTGGGCGATATGCCCCTTCATTTGCAAGTGAAGCTGCTTCGTGTACTTCAAACTCGCCAATTCGAGCCTGTGGGTTCTTCTAAGACGATTGAAGCCGACGTTCGTATTATCGCAGCAACGAATCGGGATTTAGAAGAAGCAGTTCAGAAAAAAGAGTTTCGGGAAGACCTCTATTATCGCCTGAACGTAATCCCTTGCCGGATTCCGTCTTTGCGTGAGCGGAAGAGTGATATTCCGATGCTGGTGAATCACTTCGTGCAGCAGTTCAATCAGTTGAGCGGGCACACGGTGGAAGCGCCTGCTGGCGAGATACTCGAAGCTTTGATGTCTTACGATTGGCCCGGCAATGTGCGTGAGCTAGAGAACCTTATGGAACGACTTGTGATCTTGAAGGGTCAGGGCACAGTCGATCTAGGTGATTTGCCTCATCGGATTTTTCAGCGGTTTGCAGAAGGTCGTCCGGCAGGTGCTGGGGCACTCAGTGAGTGGGAATTCCCACGTATGGTGCTTCCTCAAGCCGGCCTTGACTTAAAGGCGATCGTCGATGCATTTGAGAATCATTTGGTGGATCAAGCTCTGGCTCGCACCAACGGAAATAAAAATCGCGCAAGCGAGCTCTTGCAAATGAATCGTACCACCTTAGTTGAGAAGCTCCGCAAACGCGGAATGATCATTCCTGTGGGCAAGAAGCAAAACCAGTTGGACGCGCAGATCCATGCGGGAGCCATGGTGGGCGAGATGGCTCAGTCCATCAATCCTTCCTTAACTTCTACTAACGATTTGAATGCAGACGCTGTAAGCGACTTGGTCGACGGTAAAGAGAATGTCGAGCCTGCGAACAACGGAATTAATCGCATTAATAACTGATCAACAGATCAGGTGTAGTAGTTCTGGTCGAAAATGAAATAAAAGGCCCACTTTCCAAAATTGGAGAGTGGGCCTTTTGTTATTCGTAGCAAACGTGCAACGTGGCTATTTTTTGAGTGGGCTCTTTTCGACCTTCTTGAGCTCCTCAGCCTCTGACTCTTCTGATTTTTTGATGGTCTGCCTGACTAAATTTCTCATTACGCGGTTACGATTGGCACCGCCCGTAAGTGCCCTTACGTCGTCGTAGAGCCCGGGGTCATTCACCAAGGCGCCCAGGGTGCCCTGACCCGAGTTCACCTTTTCGAGAATGGCGTTCAGATTCTTCGATGCCGCCTTAAGATGAAGGTCGGTAAGCTCGGTGTTCAGCTTCTCGGATGCCGCGCTTAGGTGTTTGGAGGCGAGGGCGAGATTCTCAAATACTGCCTCGCTTCGTCCCCTGGCTTCGAATCCTTTAAGAATTCGATCAACCGAGCCTGCGATACCCTGCAGGCTTACGAGAAGCTGATCACTTTTAGTTAAAAACTGAGTAATACCCGAGGAGGGGCGGTAGGGAAGCTCGCTTCCTTCAGGTAGGGCCGCCTTATCTTCGCTTCCGCGGGTAATGCTCACAAATTTATCACCCAGCATTCCCTGAGTAAGAATCTCGATTGCCGAATCAGTTTTTACCCAAGCCGACTGATTTCGATTCACTTCGAGTGTGAGCTTTACATCTTTTCGTTCTGGATCGAAGTCGATCGTGCTGACCGAACCGACCTGAACGCCGCCTACCACAACCTTTGCCCCGGGAATAAGCCCCTCTACGTTGGCTAAATGAACGTGATAATGATTCTTACTAGAAAATAGCGAGTTGCTTCCGCCAAGGAGTAGAACCGAGAGCGAGATTAACCCCAATCCCAGGGTTACAAATAAACCGACTTTAATTTCTGTATCGAGGCCTTTTCTCATAAGTTTTCCTTTACCGAGGGTGTTCTGCGCCGCTGACGAAGGAGAGAACCAGCGGATCTTTTGAGTGTCGAATGCGATCAACCGAATCAATAATCTGAATTTTGCCCTGAGCTAAGATCGCAATGCGGTCTGAGACTTCGAGGGCGGCAGGAATATCGTGGGTAACAAAAATGCCGGTCATACCCCGTTCCTTCAGTTTTCGAATATTTTCCAAGAGTCGTTTAGTATTTACCGGATCGAGTCCCGCGGTAGGCTCGTCGAAAAGAACAACCTCGGGATTAAGGATAATGGCACGAGCTAGGCCAGCGCGCTTCTGCATTCCCCCAGAGAGCTCGCCCGGGAGGAGTGAGTTGCTGCCCCTCATGTCGATGAGTTCAAGCATCGCATTCACTTTCTCTCGAATCTGTTCAGGAGTTAGGTCAGTATGTTCTTCAAGCGGATAGGACAGATTTTCTTCGACAGTGAGAGAATCGAAAAGAGCGCCATTCTGAAAGACATACCCAATCTTGGTGCGAACTGGAATCATCTGCTTCTCTGAAAGCTGAATCAGATTACGTCCTTCAAATAAAATCTCACCCGAATCTGGATGATCGAGTCCTATAATCGAGCGAAGAATGACGCTCTTTCCCGATCCGGAGCCGCCGAATAATCCAAGCATCTCTCCCTTCTGCAGCTGAAAGGAAA
>CANJNU010000077.1 GCA_947475645.1 Bacteriovoracaceae bacterium
CCCACCTCGCCACCACTCTGAAAAAGCTTCTCAGCGTGATCGGCATTTCCAGCAGTAGTTACCGTAAAGCCCTCACGAGCAAGGCGCTCGGAGTAGAGACTTCTAAGAGTATCTTCATCATCGACAATTAATACGCGTGCGTTCATTCGCTTCTCCTCTAATTAGACCAGATTGATTCGCTAACCTAACTCTCTAAAATCCCTTGGAATACAAATTCGGAATTCGGATCCCTTCCCCAATTCACTCTCCACAACAATCGAAGCTTGAAGCTTTGAGAGAATCCCATAGCTCAGGCTTAAACCCATTCCCATGCCCTGGCCCACTTCTTTGGTTGTAAAGAACGGATTGAAGGCCTTTGCTTTGGTCTTCTCTGCCATTCCAGAGCCGTCATCTTTAAAAATAACTTCAACAAATGAATTTGAAACGAGCGTGCGAATAGTAATTAAACCCCGCCCTCGCTGGGTAGCCTCGATCGCATCACGCGCATTACTGACCAAATTAATGAACACTTGTTCAAGTTGAAACGGATTGGCATACACGGTATCTGGCTCGCTAGGATACTCGCGAGCCACTTCTATGCCGCGGCTCTTGAACTGCCGATCAAACATCTTCAAAGCCTCGTCGATCACTTGGTGCACTTGAGTCTCACCGTAATCTTTTGTCGATTTTCGGGTGAATTCACGCATTTGATCAATAATCTTGGCCATCTTATCTGCGCCAAAAATTACTTCACGTAGGGCCGCGTCTCGCACTGAATGATTACTCTGTACCTCTGGAACTTGAAGTTCTTGCGCGTAGCCGCGAATCGCTTGAAGCGGCTGATTGAGCTCGTGCGCAATTCCGGCAGCTAATTCGCCGAGCGCTGCCATTTTGCCTGCCTGAACGAGCATCTCTTGCATTGAGATCATGTCGGCATTTTTTCTTTCTAACTCAAGATAGGCATTTCGAAGTTCGGTATGTTTTGTAATAAGATCTCGTTCCATTCGCTTCTTCTCTGAAACATCTCGAAAAATAGAAATAGCAAGGTCGCCATCGTCACTTCGAACATGGCGAATGCTGAGTTCGACCAATACCGAGTAGCCATCCTTACGCCCAATTAATACGTCCTCGTAGGTGCCCGATGTTTTAAGTACTTCGGTCGACCAAGGGCGGGTTTTCGGCGATATTTTTTGAAGTTCAATTGAGGGAGCTAAGAGACTGCTTTTCGCAGACATGAGTTCCTCTTTAAGGTAGCCGGTTAACGCTTCGAACGCATAATTGGCCGCATCGATTGACCCATCGGCGCGAAAACTTACAATCGCGTCCGAGGACTGATCGAAGATCGTTTCAAATTTTGAGGCCGACGCGCTGTCGGTTGCAACGATTTGAAGTCGGTTTTTTAGCGCTCTAGGCATTTAAAAATGACCCCGCTTGTTCCATACCCTCTTCAAGCTTCTGATAAACCTCGGGAAGATCGGCTTCAGTGAGTCCAAGGTTACGAAGCATATCGGGGTCAAGGCGCCCCTCGGAACAGTCGCCCGAATGCCCCACCTTTTTTTGAACACAAATCTGATTCGCAAGCCGAACCACGTAGATATAGGGTTTTGCCGCAGCCAACACGCTATCCATTCTCGAAACATCGAAGTGATGGTAGCGAATCGCTAGGCGAATGACCTGGGGCAGCCCCCACTTGGTCGCGATTATCTCGCCCATATAAGAGTGGGCTGGAATTTCCATCTCTCGCTCTACGTCGACATAAGAACGACCACTTCGCGAGGTCTCGCGAACGAGTTCAAACAGTCGATCGCGATCAATTTGGTGCAAAACCAACTTACCAATATCATGAAGCAGACCACAGGTGAACGCTTCTTCGGGCTTAGAGAACCTCAGCTTCTTTGCTAATGCCTCGCTGCACACAGCAGTGCCTAAAGCATGACGCCAAAATTCCATCATGGAGAAGTCAGGTTGATCTTCTTTTGAGAAGACTGAGAAAACAGAAAGACTTAAAACAAGCTGAGCCAGAGTATTGAATCCCAAGAAGGCTAGCGCTCGCTGAACATCGGTAACGCCTCCTGGAATAGCGTAGTAGGCCGAATTAACGAGCCGTAAGACCTTGGCTGTGAGCACCTGGTCCTTCTTCATTACCTCTGCGATATCGGCGCTCGTTGAGTTGGGATTGTTAATGAGTTGATTGACTTGCATTGCCACCATAGGAAGGGTGGGAATATCTTGAAGTCGACTCATTAAATCTGAGTAATCCGAGTGGGTTTTCTTTTTGCGAACAACACTGCTCATGCTGGTCGTATCGGACACATTCCGCCGAAAATTAAGGAGCTAAATCGTTGGCCTTCGCAGAGGGTGATATCTTCTTGATGGGTGAAAAAATATCTAACTGATCGAGATGATTATCATCTTCAATATCGGCGGAACGTACCGGTTCTATAGGACGAATCGGCGCTGATTGAGCTGTGTTGACGGCTTGAGGGGCGTTCGTCCACTTTACGGCAATTCCCTGAGTGAGAATCTGCCCCTCTCCGCCTTCGTCGGAACATTCTGGAGTTTTATAGGTCTCGCGCCTACCATCCTCAAGAAATACCACCGATGACACGTCGATAACCGCATCCGCACCTTGCTTCTTCGCGAACGTAATGAGCTCACGTACCGACTTTCGGTAGTAATTGTCACAGAGCTTCTTCTCTTCATGATTTGGATCGAGCGAAGGAAAGTCCACCTTACTGCGTACGGGGCCCAGTGCGGTGTAAGCGCGAGTAGGCACTCCCACAAACGCACCTTTCGGAAAGGCGTAGCGTTGAAATTTTGGCTCTGGCACCGTAGCACAACCCGCCAGCCCCAAAAAAATTCCGATGACATACTTCATAAGCATCTCCAAGATCAGTCTATTCCCAAATAAAACAGATTTCAGTAGGTAAAATTTTTGCTACTCTTGGGTCTATGCTCTCTAAACTTTTTCTCGGAATGTCGCTTGTCGGTGCTGAATGGGTTCTCTACTTTCTCGTTCTAACCTCAATCATTTCAATTTCACTGATTTTCGAGCGGTATTTCTTTTACAAAAAGGCCAGTCGAGAATTAGAGAGCTTTAGAAGCCAGGTTCGACTTCAGGCCACAGACAGAAACTGGGTGGCTGTAATGAAGACGGCCGAGGCCCGCCTGAGACAATTTTCCGAGGCCCCCGATCTTGAGGCCGCTCTAGTGCACGCACTCCTTGAACACACTCAAGGCCCCGGGGGTGACTCGAGCGCTGAAATTTTGACGGAAGTGGCGCAAGATCCGGTGCTGCGAATTAAAATCTCGTGGGAAAGAAATTTGGCCATTTTAGCCACCATTGGCAGCAATGCACCCTTCTTGGGACTTTTCGGCACCGTGCTCGGGATTATGCAAGCGTTCCACGATCTTTCTAAACAGTCTTCGCAAGGAGTACAAACGGTGACCTCCGGAATTTCAGAAGCACTGATTGCAACTGCAGTGGGGTTGCTCGTTGCCATTCCGGCCGTCGTTGCGTTTAATCTCTTTCAGCGTCGGGTAAAAACCGCACTGACCGAAGCCGAATCATTGAAAGCCTTTCTGATTGGCAAGCTGGCTCATCCCACTTCAATTTCCAAATAAGGAACCCTCACCATGGCAGGCGGATTTCAATCCTCAGACGATGAGCTTATCTCTGGAATCAACGTCACTCCCCTCGTTGACGTAGTGCTGGTGTTGCTGATTATCTTCATGATCGCCGCCCCGACCCTTTATCAAGCAGCCCTGAAGGTGCAGCTTCCCCAGGCCAAAGGAGCAGAGGAATCGCCTAAAACGCCCCTTCAATTTATACTTTCAAAAGAGGGACGACTGACTCTCGGTAATGAACCCTTGGCTTGGGAGTCTCTGAACGCAAAGTTAAAAAGTCTTGGCCCAAAAACTCTCGACGAGACTGCCGTGATTAGTGCCGATCAGGCCACCCCCCACGGAACCGTCATTCGCCTAATGGATGCGCTGCGTCAGTTCGGAATGACTCGTTTTGGTTTCAATGTAGACACAAAAAGCCCCCCTCTCTAACCGTTTCCAGAATTTCGTTCGCAGGGGCCGGCTTTTTTGTTATGAAACCTCTCATGAACTCTTTAGTGAAACAGTCCTTGAACGCTGTTTTTATGTTACTTGCATTGGTCTCATTCGATGCGCTGGCTACACCGTCGATCCAATCGATTGCTTCGCTTGAGCACATCTCAGGTTTTGTACCCCCAGAGTGCACAGTCGAAAGTTGGTGCGTGATGACCGTTACCGATTGTTTCGTGGGTTCCGTGGACCACAGTAACGGATTTAACCAAGCCCTTTCCCACTTCTCGGCCGTTCGCAAGGCCACTGCACTTTGTCCTGTGGGCTACTCAAACTTTCCAGAACGTCGCACGATTCAAGGTCCTGTAGAATCTGCGGCTTATCGCAGTGAAATCTTCACCAACGAAGACGACGCAAAAGCGAATGCACTTAGCATTTGCAATCGTTATCGGGTTGATTGGGTAGCCGCCGCGCCGGTTTGTCATAACTAGCACGCACCCGCATTGCCCACGAAACACGCCCTCTTTTAAGCAGAGCTGCTGCCAATAGAGGTCCAATCCATTTTAAATAGACCCTTCTTATTGAAGCGACTGCAAAAACCGCTACAGTAAGAAGGGCTATTTTTTCCTGAACGGCTGCATTAAAAAAATCCATTCGTTACTTCCTTAAAGCCCCATCCAGAGGGCTCCGTGATAAGTGATCCACGACCCTGCGTATGCGAGAATTGTCATATAGGTGAGCATGAATGCGGGCCACCGCCAGGAGTTGGTTTCGCGGCGAGTTACTGCAAGTGTAGAAATACACTGACACGCCAATACGTACCAAACCAAAAGACTGAGTGCTGTGGGCACACTCCAATCTCGAGCCAGTCGATTTCCTAAAGTGGGCCCAACCTGATCGCCCCGGTCTTCTCCTGCTACGGCGTAGACCGTGCCTAACGCACCCACCATCACTTCACGCGCTGCAAATCCGGGAATCAGCGCCACTGCAATTTTCCAATTAAAGCCAATCGGCTTAACGAGTGGCTCAAGTGCCTTTCCAAGTTTTCCGGCATACGAATAAGTAATTGCAGATTGAGTCGATCCCACCGGGGGCTGAGGATAACTCGATAAAAACCACAACAAAACCGACAGCGTAAGAATAACGGTGCCTGCCTTCTGAACAAAAACTTCAGCTCTCTCCAAAAGACCCAGCGCAATTCCTCGCAAACTTGGAACTTTATAACTAGGAAGCTCGAGCAAAAGTGGAGCGTTCGCGCCTCTAAATGCAGTTTTTCGTAGCACGAGCGCCACGAAAAGTGCCGCCACCGCACCGCCCCCATACAAGCCAAGCATGACCAGGCCCTGAAGCCCAAGAGGCCCAAAAACAGGGCGGTTAGGAATAAACGCACCAATTAAGAGCGCGTAGACAGGAAGTCGCGCCGAGCAGGTCATTAAGGGAGAAATAAGAATTGTGGTTAAGCGATCACGAGGATTCTCGATCGTTCGCGTGGCCATAATTCCAGGAATGGCACAGGCATACGACGAAAGTAAG
>CANJNU010000078.1 GCA_947475645.1 Bacteriovoracaceae bacterium
CTCGATTAGCCCGCGCGCGGTATGAAGGAGCGGATCGTGTCCTTCCTCTCGTACCACCTCGGCCAGACTTCGATAAGTCGTTTCGACATCGGCGCCAGCATGACCAAAAAGGCGAACGGTTTTGACATGAAGAAAGGCTGGACGCTTCGTTTCACGCGCATAGTTCGCGGCCTCGCACGCAACACGGTAGGTATCGAGCAGATCAAGACCGTCGCACTGAAAGTACTTCAATACAGGACGATGTGAGAACGCACTTTCGATCCATCGATTGGGAGTCTTTACTGAAATGCCGATTCCGTTGTCTTCGCAAACGAAGAGCAATGGCAAATGGCCGCCTTGGTACGAAATCCACTCGGCGGTGTTGAATGCACCCAGGGCTGTAGAGTGATTCGCCGAGGCATCACCAAAACTACAGACCGCAAGCGCGTCGGCTGGAACCTCCATGGGAAGCCCTAATGACCTGGCGCGAGCAATGCCGAACGCTGCTCCGACTGCCTTTGGAAGATGCGAAGCGATGGTGCTCGTTTGTGGCGGAACAAAACCGGGCTTACTGCCTAGAACTTTATGCCGACCACCCGAGATCGGGTCGTCAGCCGAAGCTGTTAATGAGAGCAACATGTCAAAGAGAGGGCTTGCGCCTCTGACCGACTTATTTCTATGAATAAAGAATGCTGCACTTCTGTAATGAAGAAAAGCGATGTCGGATACTCGAAGTGCATGGGCAACGGCCGCTACACCCTCATGTCCCGAACTTCCGATCGTGTAAAACCCCTGCCCTTTTTCGCGCAAAATTCGCGCAATAAAGTCAAGGTGCCGGCTCATCACTTGGCTTTCAAAAACGTCGACCCACGCGCTCTCACTCAGACCCGCCTCCAGCGGCGTGAGCCTAAGACCCGTGCGAGGTTCTGGAAACTGTTCTGCCTCGACTAAACGAATGAAGTTCTGATCAACGATTTCAGGGCGTGTTGCCAACGTCGTTTACCGGAAAGCAGGAATGCCAGTGACAGTGCTTCCAATCACCAAACGGTGAATGTCTTCAGTGCCCTCGTAGGTATTCACTGTCTCTAGATTCAACATATGACGAATCACAGGATACTCATCGATCGTTCCGTTTGCACCCAACATATCGCGCGCGTCACGAGCGCAATCCAACGCCATTCTGCAATTGTTCATTTTAGCGAGCGAGACGTGATGAGCCTCAAGCTTACCGGCTTCTTTTAAACGCCCGAGTTGCAAAGCAAGGAGCTGCGCTTTTGTAATCTCTTGAACCATCTTAGCTAACTTTGCTTGAATGAGCTGGAATCGAGCCAATGGGCCATCAAACATTTTGCGCTCTTTCGTGTAATGAAGCGCAGTGTGATAAACCATATTTGCAGCGCCGATTACGCCCCAGGCGATTCCATAGCGAGCCTGCGTAAGGCAGCTCAGTGGCCCTTTCAGGCCATCTACTCCCGGTAGAATATTTTCGTCGGGAATAAAGCAATCCTCGAAATGCAACTCGGAGGTTACACTGACACGAAGCGCGAACTTGCCCTTCATTAAGGTGGTTGAGAAACCGGGAGTTCCCTGATCCACAAGAAAACCACGAATACGACCGTTCAGCTTAGCCCAAACTACCGCAACGTCGGCAACCGAACCATTTGTAATCCACATTTTATTTCCATTGAGCTTGTAGCCGCCCGGCACTTTTTCTGCGCGAGTGAGCATACCCCCTGGATCCGAGCCCGCGTCGGGTTCGGTAAGACCAAAACAGCCAATCCATTCGCCTTTGGCAAGTTTTGGCAAGTACTTCTGCTTCTGTTCCTCGGTTCCGTAAGTAAAAATCGGGTACATTACGAGAGCGCCCTGAACAGACGCAGCAGAGCGAATGCCCGAGTCGGCGCGTTCAAGTTCTTGCATCACTAAGCCGTATGCAATGTGACCAATACCGGCGCAACCGTACCCCTTAAGGTTTGAACCCAGCAGGCCTAATTCTCCCATCTTACGAATGAGGTGCGACGGAAACTTTTCCTCGCGATTCGCCTCCTGAAGCGTAGGAATGACTTCGTCGTCAACAAATTTGCGAACCGTATCTCGGATAGCCAACTCTTCCTCGGTAAAGAGTGAATCCATATCCATGTAGTTGAGCGACTCGTATTTTGCCATGCGCACAATCTAATACAGAGTTGACGTTTAAGAAACGCTCAAAATACGAGAGTAATAAAATCGGAGAAAATTAAAACAATCCGCCATAACGCAACAGATCAAACTCTTATGCCCGATTTAGCTCGTGTGATCGCCTAAAAATAGACAATCCAAACGCCGTCGTTGATGCGGCCATCTTTAAGCTTTTCGGGCTTATAATGAAAACCGCCCAGCTTCAAAGCCTTCAACGTTTCTTCACGTACTTTGCCGGTGCCTTTTCCAGTCATAATCTTACCCTGCTTCAGGCCCTGCGCAGCAGCATCCTGAAGAAAGCGATCTACCTTGGGCCATACCTCATCCACTTTACAACCATGAAGATCTAAGCAATCGCGCGCCATAGTAATTTCCTTCACACTCCACGAAATGTAGCCACCACCAGTGTAATATCATCGGGGCGATCTGTGGGCCCGCGGCCATAGAAATCTAGAATCTCTTCAATAATGGGAGGCGCGATTTCCTCGGCTTTAAGCTCACTTCCGCCTGAGTGATTTCCTAACATTCTCAAGAACTGAGTCTTACTGAGCTTAACACCATCAGAAGGCCGGGTTTCTATCGCACCGTCGGTATACCAAAAAAGTCGATCTCCGGGCTCAAGCGAGTACTCCATCATTTCGACGGTGTACTTCAAACTCTCGCCCAGGGCTGGCACTCGCCCTCCCATCAGCGGCTTGAAACTCTTCACTCCAATTGGCTCTAAGCCTCCCACAGGGCTTCTCAGCACGTACAACGGTGGATGAGAGGCGTTGATCATGGTCATGTGGCCGGTTTTTAGATTGATGAGCGAAGCGACCAGACTCATCGTTGCTTCACCATCACCCGCTGCGTAGACTGCCGAATTCATCGCCAATAAGAGTCCAACGAGATCAACTTTTGGCTGATCACGGGTTTTGAACTCATTCGTTATAAACAAAAAAATCGCGTGTGCTGCGGCCGTAACTAATGCCGCCGATACACCATGTCCCGTTACATCACCCACAACCACCAAAAGCTCGTCTCCCACTTGCGCATAATGCCACCAATCGCCCGCGCACTCAGACGCCGGTATATATTTACCGTAGACGGATATTTGCTTTAAATGAAGTGCCTCTAACGGAAAGAAACGAGCTTGCACCTCCTGAGCCGTCTCAAGTTCTTTTTCCATGCGAGCTTTCTCGGCAGTCTGAATCATCAGATCGTCAATCTTCTCCGCCATCGCATTGAACGATCGAGCCAGCCCCCCCACTTCGTCATCACTGCTTCGACTCGTGTCGACTCGCACTGTAAAGTCGCCGCCGGCAACCTTTTGCGTAGCTCTAAACATGTCTTGAAGTTGTTTAGTCAGAGTTTTTACCGAGACGAGGGTCAGTCCAATTGCAAAAAACAGAATACTCAATCCAAGTGCGACTGACTTATAGATCAACTGCCTAGCTGCACTAAAGGCTCGATCGCGCTCGATCATTCCCAAAATAATCAGATTTCTACTCTTCAACCGCTTAAACGCGCCTATCCACTCAACGTCCTGGTGCTTAAAATCGTGAACGCCGTTATCAAAAACCTTCTTAGAAATTTCGACATAGAAAGAGGTCGCCTCAGGCGTACCTGGGCTGAGGGCACGATGACTCCCCGGAGCCTCCTCCAGGGGCTTAGACAGAAGCGCCCCTCCATCCGCTCTTGCCAAAACAAGCTCGTAATTCTTACTACTCTCTCCCAAAATGGCCGATGGAATACGAATCTCTGCGGTGATCCAGATCTTCTGCCCACTCTGATCGATCGACTCGAATACGATGGGAAGAAGTATTTCATCCGAGTTAATGGACTGTGCGTTTCCTACATAGAAACTTTGGTCTGCCACTGCCTGAATCAGGCTTTCCGAAAGTAGATGACTGGCTGGCTTCCCGAAGTTCGCATAGGGCGCCAAATCTTTTTGAGTCGGCTTCGCATAGAAGGAAACACTCTGAATTCCCAGCAGAACCGAATTTCTATCAAAATACTGTTGCGAAGGAACAGGCGGGGCGTTCCCCGAGAGGGTCATTTGAGCTAGAGTTGTAAGCGAAAGCGTGAGCTGCTGAAGTCTGCTCTCAATTCTTTCGGCGGCGGCTGTAACTTCGGCAAGTGTGTAATCGTAGATGTAGGAAGTTTTGTCAGCAACGATCAGCTGGCTTCCCACATAGGTGTAGGCCAGCAGACTTCCCGCCAACGAAACGGTAATCAGAAGTAGAATTTTTAACCGAATCGGTAGGCTAATTTTCAAGCGAGGAACCTCAAGCGAATAAGAACAAGGGATCACTTCCACATACTGTAGCTAAATCGGCTAGTTATTTAAATTTCTTGAGTTTTTACAGAAACGTCCGAACTAGAGAGAATGGAAGAGGCTCTAGTTCGTAGCGCTTCAGGAAAATCAAACGCAATCGAGTGGTGGGGTGCGATCATTTTTATGGCATTGGGTGCCGTAGGACTTCGTGTCATTAATCACCCCACTTTCTGGAATGACTATTTTTTTCAGGATGCGCCCGTGGGTGCGTCTCACAAGAAAGTGATCGGCACACTGGAACACCAGAAGGGTGGCGTTCGATTTCGGCCGGCGGGATCGCCCGTGTGGACTGACCTCATGGCCACAACTTCACCGATTCACGAGGGCCAGTATATTTTCACCGATTCAAATGGCGGTGCGCTCGTTCGACTCGAAGATGGCTTGATAGCCGAAATACAGGAATCTTCGCTCATTGCTATTTTCGGCGGTAAGCGTGAAAGCACTGACTCTAAAACAGGACTGATTGCACCGTTGTTCCAAGTTAAACGGGGAGCGGCCAAGCTCAAACTTCCTCCTCAACTCAAGAAAGCCATTCTTATTGTCGACGGAAAGGTCCTTGAACTCAATAACACTGAGGGTAAGGATGTAGAACTCAAAGTGACGCGTGCACAGCCGGAATCGAATCAGGCGTTTGAGGGTACAAATATTGAGGTAAGTACTGGTGCTTCCATAGAGCTCCTTCAGGAAGGAAAGACACAAGTAATTCACGCCGGAGAAATAGCTGCTTTGAAGCTCAGCATTAACCCACAAACACGAGAAACCATCGCTTCTTCGATTATCGTGGTGAATTCGCCAACCGAGCCGCTGCCGCAAACGACAGCAGTGCCACAGCCGGTACAACCGGCCGAGCCACTACCGATTGCCGCACAAAAATTCGTCGTTCCTCAACTGGCTTTGAATCCCCCAAAAATGGATAAAACATCGAATTTAGCAGAGTGGGTAATTCCACTTAAATGGCAGCGCGTACCGGGGGCAGCCGCCTACCTACTGGAGATTGTATCAGAATCGGGAAACGCCGTAGTTCAGCAGCGACTGATTCAAACCCACTTCAACTGGAAACTTACTTCTCTTGAATCTCGAAA
>CANJNU010000079.1 GCA_947475645.1 Bacteriovoracaceae bacterium
CAAGACGTTATCTCGTTTTGATTTTGTGATTGGGTCGGTTCACTCCAGGTTTCAGATGGATCGCGAGACCATGACTCAACGAATGATCCAAGCAATCCGTAACCCTTATATCGACTTTGTAGGACACCTTACGGGGCGCATTCTTTTAGGACGAAAGGGATACGAGCTCGATATCGACAAAGTGATTCAAGAGGCTAAACGCAATGACGTAGCCATTGAAATTAACGCTCATCCTTCGCGCCTCGATATTGATTGGCGTTGGGGCACTCAATTAAGAGAGCATGGAACGTGGGTTTCGATTCATCCGGATGCGCACGAAGTACGCGGTCTAGAAAATACCTCTTACGGTGTGACTGTAGCTCGCAAAGCGCTTCTTCCAACAACCCAAATTGTAAACGCTTTGTCGGCAATCGAGGTTCAGAAATGGCTCAACCGAAAGTAGCTCGCCCGGGATTCTCTTTGAACGAGCAGCGATTGCGCATGAAAGAGATCTTGCGAATTTTAAGTGCGGCCTATCCCGACGCCGAATGCAGCCTTTTTTTTAAAGACCCATTTCAACTTTTGATTGCAACTATTCTGTCTGCCCAGTGTACCGACGACCGAGTCAATCAGGTTACGCCGGCATTATTTAAGCGCTTTCCAGGGCCTCAAGAAATGGCGAAGGCCGATATCAAAGAAATCGAATCTCTCATTCGCACCACGGGCTTCTTTCGAAATAAGGCTAAATCGATCTTAGAGTGTTCGCGGGCTCTCGTCGAAATGCACGGTGGCCATGTGCCTCGCGATTTAGATTCGCTCACCGCATTGCGGGGCGTGGGGCGAAAAACAGCAAATGTAGTGTTGGGAGTGGCATACGCCATTCCAGGGCTTGTGGTCGATACTCATGTGGGCCGAATTTCTAGACGAATGGGTTTTACGCGGCATCTCGATGCAACGAAAGTTGAATACGAAATGATGAAGATCGTTTCGCAAGACTTTTGGATTCAGTATGCTCACGTGCTGATTCGGCACGGACGAGCCGTTTGTACAGCAAGGCGTGCTTTTTGTGACGACTGCCCAATAAGTCGGTATTGCCCGAAAATCGGGGTTTAACTTTACTTCATGAAAGTGAAGTCGATCTTCTTTCCCTTTTGCGTATCGGCGCCTTTGCGTAACGAAACACTGATCGCATCTTCGGGGAACCATCGATTCTCGACCATGTGATTTTTAATCGACACCAGTCGGCCCATCTGCGATTCATAATCAGATTTCTTAGAGTCATCGTAGTTACTGCGAATCACCAGACTTCCGCCAAAATTCACAGCTACTTTTCTAATCTTCTTCAATACTGAATTTGCCTTAGGCATGGCCAGATCGGGCAACTCGCCCGTAAAGAACTGGTCGTCGTAGAACGAAAGGGTAAGCGACTCGACCGCCGAGAGTTCTTCTTTCGAGAGCGATCCATCCGAGTCGGTTGGGCCCTCGCTATCTGGTTTTCGCTCAATAACCGGGCTTGGGCGTTGAATGAGATCTTCCGGCACTTCGCCGTCCGCGCCCTTCAGCACGGACTCGCCCGCGCCGGTTTGATTGCCCAAAGGAATAGCATCACGATCGTGAAGGTCGGGACGCCAAGCTTCGGGCGAAGTGGGATTATTGAAGTAGTTCGCAACGGAGGCTTTCGTGGCCTCGTCCGAACCCATTAACCACATTACAAGAAAGAAGCACATCATCGCGGTTACGAAGTCGGCATAGGCCACCTTCCAGGCCCCCCCGTGAGCCCCCGCGTGGGCGGTCTTCTTAATCTTCTTAATGACGATTGTGCCTTCGTTTTTAGCCATGACTTAGTATTTCTTCACCTTATCCGGCCTTCTTAAGATTCGATGTCGCTTCGTCTACAGCTTTGTAGCTGGGACGACTGCCGGGTGGAATCGTTCTGCGCGCAAACTCAACGCAAACCTTGGGCGAACATTCCTTCGCATAGGCCAAGATCGCGGCTTTAATCACTTCGATAAACGCGCCTTCCTCTGCGATAATGCCTTCCATCTTTGCCGACAGAGGCTGCATAAAACCATAAGACGCTAAAATACCTAAGAAGGTGCCCACCAGGGCGGCTGCCACTGAGTGACCAATCACCTCTTTACCTTGCGTCAGTTTGCCCATCGTGATTACAACCCCTAAAACGGCAGCCACGATTCCCAATCCCGGCATGGCGTCGCCCACACGAGTTACAACAGCCGGAGCGCGAAGTTCTTCGGCATGGGCCGCTGCGATGTCTTGGTTCATCATGTCTTCCAAATCGTACGCATTCATGGGCGAGCTAATTTGGGTCTTCAATGTATCTGCAATAAAGTCGATTGCATGATGGTTATGAAGTACATGAGGGTATTTTTTGAAAATTTCGCTGCTTTCTGGGTTTTCGACGTGGGGTTCAAGCGATAAAGGATTCCCCTTGGCTGTTTTGATCAGCTCAAAGAGAAGGCAGAGAAGATCGAGATACTCTTTTTGAGAGATACCCTTAAACTTCAGGGTATTCAGAACCTGTGAGATAATCATCTTGATCAGAGAAATGGGCGAAGAGGTAATGAGGCCGCCTAGGCCGGCGCCACCGATAATTAAGAGCTCAATGGGTTGGAGTAAGACTTCCATATGGCCACCCTCGGCCATGAAGCCCCCGAAAACACTCACAAAAACAATAACAGCGCCTAAAATCACAAGCATCGGAGAACTCTCCTCTAGGGAGCGTATCGGTCGGCGAGTGGCAAACCTTAAGGTACTCGCACTTTCTAGGGGGTTGTGTTAACTCGTGGAAAAAAGGGGCAATACCCTAGAGGCAACGACGATGAATCCAGATCAAGTCAAAGAACGGATTGAAACTTTAGCCCCCGGAACCCAGGCGCAAGTGATGGATATGACGGGAACCCAAGATCACTATCAAGCGGTGGTGGTGTCGCCCGCTTTTGAGGGCAAGGTGATCATGCAACAGCATCGGCTGGTCTTCGCACTGTTTAAGACCGAAGTCGATTCGGGCGAAGTTCATGCACTGACCTTGAAGACCTTTACACCAGAAGGCTATGCCAAGCTTTCTGGGTAGTCTTAGAAATTTTTTTGAACGGAGAGGACTTATGGAAATGCAAAACGAAACTGGAACTACAAAGAACCCTTTGATCGCAAAAGTAGAAGAAATTGTGAAGAGCAATGACGTGGTGATCTTCATGAAAGGAACCCCTGATTTTCCTGCTTGTGGATTCTCTGCTCGCACAGTGGCGACTCTTCGGGCAGCGGGCGCAAAAAGTTTGAAGGGCATTGATGTTTTGTCTGACGATCCATTATGGGGGGCATTGGAAGAACACACCCAGTGGCCAACCGTTCCTCAAGTTTTCATTAAAGGTCAATTTATTGGCGGCTGTGATATTACCGTAGAAATGTTCGAGAGCGGCGAACTCCAGAAATTGATGTAAGAAAAGCGCCTCGCATTCAGAGCGAGGCGCTTTTTATTCGACAGGATCAGTCGACTAAGTCATTCTAAAACTGAATAAATATTAACCTGTAATAGTTTTAAAGCACCCAAGGAAGGGTTCCTTTATGTTCTATCGTTATTCTATGCTCGTTAGGGTCTTGCTTCCTGCTCTCTCGCTACTGCCCAGCATTTCGGCGGTTGCTGCAGTTGATGGCGAGCTCTCGCTCGATGAGATTCTAAATACCAAACTGACTATTGCGGCCAAAAAGGGTCTCACCCTTCGCGAATCTCCAGGGATTGTTTCGCTAATTACGGCCGACGCAATTAAGCACTCGGGCGCACGCGATTTGATTGATGTGCTTCGAATGGTTCCGGGTTTTGAATTTGGAGTAGACGTTCAGTCGGTCGTAGGGATGGGTGTGCGGGGCCTATGGGCGCACGAAGGAAAGGCTCTGGTCACGGTAGATGGTCAGGAACTGAATGAGATTCTTTATACGAACTCGTTTTTTGGCCAAGAATTTCCAGTTTCTCAAATTAAGCGTATTGAAATAATTCGTGGCCCAGGTACCGCCATGTATGGGGGTTACGCCGAGCTGGCGGTAATTAATATCATTACGCGTGACGGTGAAGATCTGAACGGCTTTCGCGTAGGAGCGATTGCTTCGACTCAAAAAACGGCACTCGGGCAGCGCCGAGCCAGTCTCGCCTTTGGACAGAAAAAAGGGGATCTTAAGTATTCACTTTCGGGATCCTATTCAACCGGAATTCGCTCCGATCAAAGCTATGTAGCTCCCAACCCAGACAGTACTGACCTCATTAACGTTAACCTGAAGGATATCTCGGGCATCAAAAATGCTTACCTCAATGGTAATCTTAAATACGCAGGGTTGGATGCTCGCGTTGTGTTCTATCAATACAACATACAACAAAAAGATGGCTTCGGCGCGACCCTGCCGGAGATGGCTTCGGTCAATTATCAAGCCGTCTTGGGCAGCCTTAAGTACGATTGGAAACTCGGCGATCATTTTACGCTCACGCCCTTGTATCAGGCGCGCCTTACTCAACCGTGGCAAAGTACCGAGGAGTTTCTGAAGCAAGGAGCCTTTAAGAGCATCTACTCCAATGCAGAAGTGAACCGGCATACTGCTTCATTAACTGCGCAGTACGATCCTTCCGAGAGCCAGAGTTATACGCTAGGTGGAGTATTTTGGAATGAGAGAGCCCGCACCCTAGACCAATGGGCTTCGGCGAACGTAGCCGCCGGAGGTGCCACTTATAGTAACCTGGCGGGCTTTGCTCAGGGATCGTTAAATACCGACTTAGTTAATATTACTGCAGGAATGCGAGCGGAAAACCACTCGCAATTTGGCCAGTCCTTTGTGCCTCGGTTTGCTTTAACTAAGGTTATAAATCAGTTTCATTTTAAGGTTCTTGCAGCCAAAGCGTTTCGTGCACCCGCTGTCGCAAATATTGCGCTTCAAAAGTCTTCGCTTACCCCCGAGCGCTCTACGGTGTTCGAGGTCGAGACAGGTTACCAGTTCTCTAAAACGATGTTTATTACAGCCAACGTTTTTGATGCCAAGGTCGATCAAACGATTGTTTACACTACAGCAAATTTAACCGAGGGTTATGCCAACGAAGGTAGAACTGGATCGCGCGGAATTGAAATCGAGCATCGCATGGTTGAATCATGGGGAAGTTCGGCGCTGGGATATTCCTTCTATCAGCCCAACGGAAATGAAGTGGCTAATTACACGGCTACTGTGAACGGCAAAGACATCGCGGATTCATTTTTGGGATTTGCTAATCACAAGATTACAGCGTCACTCAATCTTCCGATATTCATTAAGGGCCTTAACCTCAATACCACTTGGATCTACCTCTCTAAGCGCTATGGTGGATCGTACGACACTGCAACAGCCTATTCGATTAAAGAATTGCCTACTTCAAACCTTTTAAATGCGTATCTAAACTATGACGATGCATTCGTGAAGGGATTAAATATAGGGTTGGGTGGGTTTAATTTATCGAATGACGGATACGCGTATCTTCAGCCCTACAATACTCGTATCGCTGATGGATCAGTGGGTCTTGGCCACAGCCCTTGGGCTGGCCCC
>CANJNU010000080.1 GCA_947475645.1 Bacteriovoracaceae bacterium
AACATCTCCGGCAGCATTCGACTGGCTACTGGATCAACTGGAGCTTCTGGTCTCAGACCTCATTCATTGGAGCGTATCCAGCAAAAGTCCCGAACACTTTCCTTGGATGAATTCAGACGCAAAACAGACACTCACCTCTCACGTCAAGAAGATGACTGGAGTAGGCTCTACGCCCGGCAAGGCGCGGAGCATCTGGATTCGTCGCGCCGAAGACCTCTCTCAAGTTCGCGCAAGATCGCGAGCCCCACTTAATCGAAAACTTCTCCTTCAGGATCTCCTTCTCCCTTGGTTCCAATCCGTGTAAACTAGGGAAACTGTGATCGACCTCCAAGGATTGGGGAAAAATTTTGATGGGCGTTGGATTTTTCGCAACGCTACCTTAAATATCGCACCGCTTGAATCGGTGGCGGTAATTGGTCCTTCAGGTGGGGGCAAGAGCACCCTATTGAAGATGATCGCCGGCCTTATTCCACCCTCTGAGGGCACCTGCCGACTAGGAAGTAAAAACGTCGGAATGCTTTTCCAAAAAAATGCGCTCTTCGACTCCTTCACTTGCGAAGAGAATCTTCTCTTTCCGCTGAAGGAGAGAAAAGGAATTATTGGAGCCGAAGCGAAAGCCAAGGCCGATCACTTCCTTGCCGCGGTTGGACTGCATGGATCTCAAAAGCTTTACCCGGACGAGCTCTCAGGTGGAATGCAAAAACGACTGGGAATTGCTCGCGCACTGATCGTTGAGCCAGAAATTATTCTGTATGACGACCCAACAGCGGGACTTGATCCCATCACATCGAGAAGCATTATTGACCTCATTCGAAAACTCCGTAAAGACACAAAAAGTACCCTTCTCACGGTCACCAACGACATGCAGCGTGCGTACCAAATCGGAGACCGCATTTGCCTTCTTGCTCAGGGAAGGTTCAAAATAGGGGGCACACCTTCAGAGGTTCAAGCCACAGAAGATCCAGAACTCAGACAATTTATCTACGGACTTAAACAAGGCCCCCTTACCTCGGGACTGGGTTGATGATTCGCTTCGAAAACGTCACAAAATCATTTGGACCGAAAACTATTCTCAAGAATGTGAGCTTCGAGGTCTCTACTGGCGAGATTCTCTTTATTCTTGGAAAAAGTGGCATGGGCAAGTCGGTCACACTTAAGCACATCGTAGGTGTGATGAAACCCGATTCAGGAAAAATTTATGTAGACGGTAAAGACGTCACTTCGATGAGCGACTTACAGCTCGAATCCGTTCGCAGTACATGTGGAATGGTTTTTCAGCACCCCGCCCTCTTGGACTCACTCAATGTTTATCAAAATGTCTCCTTCGGACTGAGAACACCACAGTTTAATCACGCTATGAAGCGAACCCTCAACGAAGAGGAAATAAAAACTCGTGTACTAGAGAAGCTTTCACTGGTTAACCTAGGACCCGAGATCCTCGAACGAATGCCCCCTGAAATTTCTTATGGTATGCAAAAACGAGTCTCGTTAGCGCGGACGCTCGCTCCAGGCCCCAGCTATCTACTCTTCGACGAACCCACCACCGGGCTCGATCCCATTACCACCAATGCAGTTAATGACCTCATCTTCGAGCTCTCTCGGAAGCTTAAGGTAACCAGTGTTGTTGTCTCGCATGATATGGCTTGCGCCCTGAAAATCGCCGATAGAATTCTTGTGCTCGATCAGGCCGGAATTTTAGCCATCGGCACCGTTAGTGAAATAAAAAGATCGAGCGAAGCCCTCATTCAAGATTTTCTCTCAGAAACTCTGGCACTACTTCCGCCCGAAGAGAGAGCAAAATGAGTGAAATACTTAAAATTATTACCCGTTTTATTCACCAATCAGTTGTAGAAGTGGGTAGCGTTTTACTCTTTGTTTTTAAGGTCATTAAAACTGCCGCAACTACACGCGGTAACCTCCGGCCTATCGTCCAGCAGATCTCCTATGTGTCTTTCAGGTCTCTCCCTACCGTTGCCTTCGCGGGCATTTTCGTGGGCGCCATTATGGTGCTGCAGTTCAACGTTATTCTGGTTCAATACAATGCCGAAGTTTTCCTCGGAGGACTAAATACTTCTGCGGTTGTGCGAGAGATTGGCCCACTTATTATATCATTTCTACTTGCTGGAAAAATCGGAGCTTATACTGCTGCAGAGTTGGGCACCATGCGCGTTACCGAGCAAATTGATGCCATTGAGTGCTTGGGTACTAACCCCATTCAATACCTTATTGTTCCACGGTTCTTTGGAATTGTGATCTCGAGCCTCATTTTACTGCTCTTGGGCGTAATGATCTCCGTTGTCGGATCGATGTTCGTTGCAAAAGTTCTGTGCGGAATAAATCCCCTGCAATTCCTCAACGCAATTCCCCGTTTCACCAACTACTGGACTTTAGCGGGAAGCAGCTTTAAATCTATGGTTTATGGAACTATTGTTGCATCTGTGGCCTGTCACCGCGGATACACGGCATCCGGAGGCGCACGCGGAGTGGGGAAAGCAGTAACTCTCTCTGCAGTATTCATTAATCTTTACATCGTTATCGCTGACTATTTCACGACAGATATTGTTTCGACCTTAATTGAATTGGGGCACCACTGGATGAACGGCGGTGAAAATTGATTTCGCATTGGCTCGACGAGCAAATTCAGACTCAAAAGGAAATTTTCTCTCTTTTCGGATCAGTTGGGCTTCGCGTATTCAGAAAAGAAGCTTGGCGTTTTCATGAAATCATTGAAGGTATTGTTAAGATCGGTATTGGCAGCATTCCCATGATCGCGATCTCAACCTCGTTTGCCGGCCTTGTTATTACAAACGAGATTGCCTGGCATATGGATCATGTGCTTCATACTGTTGAAATGATTCCAGGCTTCACCGCACAGGCTATTCTCCGCGAGCTCGGAATCGCCATACCGGCTCTCATTTTCGTAGGAAAAGTAGGGGCTTCGGTTACGGCCGAAGTCGGCACCATGAAAGTAACCGAGCAAATCGACGCGCTTAAACTTCTGGGAATCGACCCGATTGACTACCTGGTTTTCCCCAACTTCATTGCCTCGATCATTTCGAGTGCATGTATGGTTCTCATCGCGAGCGCCGTTACGTTGACGTGCGCCATTTTTGTAGCAGTCAATCGCTATCACTTCGGTATTGGTGAATACCTCAATGCGCTGAAGAATTTTGTGGGCATGAAAGATTTTTTTTGTGCTCTCACCAAAGGAGTCGTGTTTGGAGCCGTAATTCCGGTCATTTCCTGTGCCTATGGCTTTAGATGCAAAGGTGGCGCTGAAGGCGTCGGAACGGCAACTACGAACAGCGTAGTTACATCGACCATCGCTGTCATTACTTTGGACTTTATTCTAACCTATGCCTTTACGAGTATTTTTTAAGAGATGGAAATCTCACCGAATCCATCGCAAACTTGAATGAACGCGAAAGAGAATCAGACACTATGAAAATTTCAAACGAAGCCAAAGTAGGTGCACTTTTCATTGTAACGGGGGCTCTGGCCTACACATTCGCTGGAATTATCGGCATCCAAAATCCTTTTAACAACTCGATTGTGTATTATGTGACCTATAATTTTGCCGGTGGAATTGAAGTAGGCTCTCCGGTTCGAGTATCCGGAATTAAGGCCGGTAAGGTTGAGCAAATTGAGTTTTTTGTGCCTAAGGACGGGACTAAGACGGCGATTAAGGAACCGGGTTCTGCCGACGAAGGCAATGACAAAGTTCTTACGCCACTTCGCGTAAAAATTTCTGTTCGCAAGGATGCGGCTCGCGGAATTCGTGAGGATAGTCGCTTCTATATTAACTTGGCTGGCATCATCGGCGAGCGCTACATCGAAATTACGCCGGGGCATATGAAAAGCCCCGAACTGAAGTACGGACAGGCTGTCGCCGGAGTAGACCCACCTCGCATCGATCAACTGATCTCCCAAAGTTTCGACCTGGCTGGAAAGTTGAAAGACATTATCGATGAAAATAAAGGCGACCTCACTCGCTCAATCGAGCTTCTTTATAAGCTCAGCGGCAACCTCAATAAAACGCTCGACTGGGTCGACAAGAGCCAAGTATTTAAAACGGATCTCTCTAAACTAGTTAACAATCTCATTCAGATTACCTCCGACGTTCGCCTGGTTACCGACAAAACGCGCTCTCCAGAAGGTCAAAAAGTTCTTACTCTTCTCTACGATCTCTTGCTTCGCTTAGAGCCTCTCGATTCACAGACCGTCAGAACCTTCCTTCAAAAAGAGGGCGTTCGCGTTCGCATGTTCTAGGTCGCAATCAAAGGCGATTCTTCCAGTCGGATCGTTCATTTAGGGCAGCTATCAAACGCTGCTTTTCATGATCCGCATCCTCTGGTCCCAAACCCATTTCGTCGGCCCAAACCTTCGAGAGTTCGTTCACCCAGGGCAAGCCATGGTCTGCTCTGGAGAGATACAGAGGCACTCTGCGTAAGTAGAAGTCCTCCAAGCGAACCACCATTTCACAGCGAACCGAATGCCTTAGCTGAGCCTCCAGTAGCGGAAAGCCTGCAGGGTCTTCGCGTCTTCCAGAGGATTCAGTCGCGGAAGCTAGAGCTAGCTCCATCACTGACAGCGCCTCGGCACCGTATCGAGAAAGAAGTTCCTCTGGAATCTTTAAATTTTTCGAAGCCGACTCGATTCGGCATCGCTCAACAGCAACTGGAGTGGCCTGTGGATTCACAGGCTCCTTAGTTCGAGAGGCGTGATGCTTCGGAATCTGAGGCAAGCCTTGAGCCCGCATGGGGGCTTTCAAATCGGCTCGCCAAGTTTTTAACGTAAAGTCGACAATCTCTTCGGCCATCTTTCGATGCGTCGTATACTTTCCACCGGCCACCAGCACCGTTCCACCCGGACCACGCCCAATATGGTGTTCGCGACTCACTTTTTGCAAAGCCTCCGACGCAGTTCCCGGCTGCCCTTCACTGCCCGATGCCGGAGCACTGGCCCCCATTAACGGCCTCACGCCCACATACGCGCTCACAATATCATCGGCCGTGAGATTCAAATCGGGGAAATACTTAGTCAAAAGGCCAATCAGATAAGTCACATCTCCCGGCTCAATCTCGGCCTTTTCTGGGTCCTTCGGAGTGGGTCCATCGGTCGTCCCTACAATGGTCACTCCCGCACCCAAGTCGGTTCTCGGAATCACAAACGAGATCCGGCCATCCTCAGGATGATTCATCACCATCGCTCCCGGCACGGGAATTCTCTTCCAGTCGAAAATAAGGTGAACCCCCTTGCTCGGATTCAACCAACTTCGCCATTGAGAAGAAATCTGAGCACCCACCTCATCGGTCCAGGGGCCCGCGCAAACCACCACCCGATGCGCTTTGAGATCGATCGTATTTGCGTTGCCCGATGGAGAAGCAAGATCCCGAACCCGGTATCCACAGATTCGCTCACCCGACCAGAGTGGGCCAAGTGCCTCGACATAATTAGCTACGCCAGCCCCTAATGCATGCGCAGACCGTAAATTCTCGACTGCAAGAACATCATCCCACATCGAAGCATCGA
>CANJNU010000081.1 GCA_947475645.1 Bacteriovoracaceae bacterium
GCTCCCTTCGTAAACCTCAATCGATCGCTGATTCAAATCGGATCAGAGACGAATACACCTTTCTCGACGAGTCGGCACCTTTAGAGCGTTACGCATTTACCGATACGCAGGGCCGCTGGATGGAGTTTTATTTAGAGGGTGTGCATTGTGTTGCCTGCGTTTGGCTTACGGAGAAAGTTTCTCAGATTGTCCCTGGAGTTAATCACCTTCGTCTTAATCTTGGCAACTCGATTGCAACCGTTTGCTTGTCGCGCGAGGGCTCTTTTGCCGCCGTTGCAACCGTTTTGGAAGAAATGGGATACCGTCCGCATCCCATACCGCGCGAAAACACTGCGAATACGCACGCACTTGCTCGCAAAGAAGATCGAAAACTCCTGATTCGCGTAGGAGTTGCCGGCGCGTGTGCTGGAAATATTATGCTTCTTGCCGTGTCACTCTACGGCGGAGCGAATGGCGCCTTGGGGCATGCATTTCAGTGGTTGAGTTTTGTGCTCTTTCTTCCGGTCATTCTCTTTAGCGCCGTTCCTTTTTATCAAAGTGTGTGGGGCTCACTTAAACAGCGCCAGTTATCGATCGACATTCCGGTTGTTTTTGGAATTCTTATTGGCTCCATCGTAAGCGTGGTGAACCTTTTTCGAGGCGACGATCGAATCTATTTTGATTCGCTTGCCAGCCTACTTTTTCTTCTGCTCTCCACTCGCTATCTTCTCAAGCGCACGCAGCAGAAGGCGATCCTGGCATCGCAACAATTACATTGGCTTCGACCCACGCACGCCCGAAAATGGAACATCGAACGCCTTCGCTTTGAGCTTATACGCCTTGATCAGGTCAGCGTGGGCGACCGACTTCAAATCCTGCCAAACGAACCCTTCCCGGTGGATGGAAAAGTATTGAAGGGCACAAGCTCAATCGATACGTCGATATTAACGGGCGAATCGGCCCACGTTGCCACAAATCCCCAATCCATCGTATTTGCTGGAACTCTGAATCTCGAAAGTCCCCTCGAAATTGAGGTCACTCAAGCGGGCACACAAACGCGTGTGGGTCGAATTATCGAGGCCACCGAGAAGCTGATCAGTACTAAAGCCAAAATTACAGTCTGGACCGATCAAGTGGCTCGCTATTTTGTGGCCGCCGTAGTGGTACTGTCCGTCGCAACGTTTCTTTTTGGAGTGGGCGGAAGCTGGCATGAAGCGATGAACCGTGCCCTTGCGATTTCGATTGTGACCTGCCCCTGTACTTTCGCGCTTATTACGCCCTTAGCCCTGAGTATGACCTTAGGAAAGCTCGCTCAAGCGGGTATTTGGGTAAAAGGGGCCGACGTTTTAGAACGACTGACTGAGGTTAAAAGAATCTTCTTAGACAAAACGGGCACCCTCACCTATGGATCCCCAAAGATTACCCACTGGGACGTCTCTGAGCTCTTCCACTCTGAAATTCTTAGTTTAGAGCTCAAATCAACCCATCCCGTTGGCCGGGCGATCTCCCAGGCGCTTAACCTCCGAATTCACGAGTCGACGGCCTCGCTACGAAACGTAAAGGAAACACCCGGATTTGGAATTCAGGGCGAGTTTCAACGGAACGGACAGTGGAGCCTTCTGCAGCTAAATCGAGCCAAGACTGCCACGGTGGGCACGGAGGTGTCGGTATTTTGGAACGAACAGAAAGTGGGAAGAATTGTACTGTCTGACGAGGTCCGTGCCGACTCGAAGCAAGCCATTGACGAGATTATTGGACTAGGAATGCAGCCCCACATTCTTTCGGGTGATCAACGCTTCCCGGTTCTAAAAGTGGCCGAACACTTAGGAATCGCTGAGAAGTTCTGCGTGTCGGGCGCGTCACCCGAACTCAAGGCGAACCTCATGAAAGACTATCCCCTGTCGATCATGGTTGGCGATGGAGCGAACGACTCGATGGCACTGGCGCAATCCCATGTGGGAATTGCCGTTCAGGGTGGCATGGAGATGAGCTTAAGAGCGGCCGATATTTATCTCGGACGACCTGGAGTACGCCCTATTGCAGCAATGCTGGTCGTCGCTCGCGAAACTCTGCACGTCATTCACCGCAATCTTTGGCTCTCTATTCTCTATAACGGAATTGCGGGCGGATTTGCACTCGCTGGAAAAATCAATCCCCTGTTCGCTGCCCTTTTAATGCCGGCCAGTGCCATCACAGTACTGCTCTCTTCGATGGCGGGCACGCCTCAGCTCAAAAAGGCCCTTAAGGAGCTCTCTGTATGAGCATTATCCACCTGCTGCTTCCGGCAGCCCTACTTTTAGGTTTCGGATTTTTGCTCGCGTTCATCTTGTCTACTTTGGGCGGACAATTTGACGACCTCGAAACCCCAGCCCACAGAATGCTACTCGACGATGAAGGGAAAAAAGATGCTACACGATGAACAAAAAATGGAAACCTTCTCTTACGACGACGCTATTGTAAGAAAGTTCGTATTAGCTACGATGGTTTGGGCGGGCGTTGCATTTTTAGTCGGTTTGATTGCCGCCTTACAACTCGCCGACTGGCGTTTTAACTTCAATCTTCCGTGGCTCACGTTTGGACGTCTTCGTCCGTTGCACACGAATGCCGCAATTTTCGCATTTGGTGGAAATGCCATTTTCGCTGGCATGTATTACTCCACTCAACGACTTCTTAAAACTCGCATGGCCTCCGATGCGATGAGCAGATTTCATTTCTGGGGCTGGCAGGCCATTATTGTATCTGCCGCATTGACGCTGCCTTTTGGAATTACGATCGGCAAAGAATATGCCGAGCTAGAGTGGCCCATCGCACTTGCAATTAACATTGTATGGGTTGTATTTGGGGTCAACTTTTTTAAAACGATCGCTCAAAGACGCGAGCGCCACCTCTACGTTGCGATTTGGTTTTACATCGCTACCATTATAACCGTAGCGCTTTTGCACGTAGTGAATACGATTCAAATTCCGGTTAGCCTTTGGAAGAGTTACCCCATCTACGCCGGAGTACAAGATGCGTTGGTGCAGTGGTGGTACGGCCACAACGCTGTCGCATTTTTTCTCACCACTCCCTTCCTGGGGCTGATGTACTATTTTCTACCTAAGGCCGCCGACAAGCCCGTCTATAGTTATCGCTTATCCATCATTCACTTTTGGGCGCTGGTATTTATTTATATTTGGGCCGGCCCTCATCACCTTCTCTATACCGCACTTCCTGAGTGGGCGCAGACTTTGGGCATGATTTTCAGTATTATGCTTTGGGCGCCGAGCTGGGGCGGCATGGTCAACGGACTGCTTACGTTGCGTGGAGCATGGCATCGCGTGGGAAAAGAACCCGTTCTGAAGTTCTTCGTAGCTGGTCTTACTTTTTACGGTATGGCAACGCTTGAGGGTCCGCTACTCGCCATTAAATCGGTAAGCTCGCTGGCCCATTACACCGACTGGATTATTGCGCACGTTCATGGCGGTACTTTAGGTTGGAATGGGTTTATCACTTTCGGCATGATTTACTGGCTTGTGCCTCGCTTGTGGAAAACGAAGCTTTACAGCGAGTCTCTAGCGAACGTGCACTTCTGGACAGGCTTTACGGGCATCATTATTTACATGATCTCGATGTGGTCGGCCGGAATTACGCAGGGGCTAATGTGGCGCGCCGTAGATAGCACGGGCCGATTGATGTATCCTGACTTTATTGAAACCGTACTTCGTATCGCACCCCTCTATTGGGTGCGGGCCGCGGGTGGGGCTCTTTATTTAGTCAGTTTCCTGATCATGGCTTACAACATCACCAAAACCATTGCTTCGGCACCGAAGAACGTCAAAGCCGACGTGTTCCAAGCTCCTCGTCTTGCGCCGAGCTCGAATCAAAACTTGGGAGACAAGCCTCACCGTATTTTAGAGGGCCTTCCGATCGTATTTACCGTATTAACGCTGCTTGCAGTTGCAGTCGGCACAGTCATTGAGTTTGTTCCCACCCTTTGGGCAACTGACTACGTCAATACGGGTTCGTCTATTAAACCCTACACAGGCCTTCAACTTCATGGCCGCGACCTCTACGTTCGCGAAGGCTGTTACTTGTGTCACTCACAAATGATTCGTCCCATTCTCTCTGAGACGCTTCGCTATGGTGATTATTCTCGCGCTGAGGAGTCGATGTACGATCGGCCGTTTCAGTGGGGATCGAAGCGCACGGGTCCGGATCTGGCCCGCGTGGGCGGCAAGTATCCAGACCTTTGGCATTTTCGCCACATGATGAATCCACGCGACGTAGTGAACGGATCACTGATGCCCTCTTATCCTTGGATCTTTCGCGACAAGATCGACTTCGCAGTAATTCCGAAGAAGATCGCCGTGATGAAGTTTTTGGGAACTCCCTATAACGAACAGGAGTTGGCACTTGCTGAGGCAACAGCCCGCGCTGAAGCACAAGCAGTAGCCGCGAGCCTCTCTGCACAAGGCGCAACCGGAAAGCTTGAAGATAAAGAGATCGTTGCCTTAATCGCTTACCTGCAACGATTGGGGCAGGACTATAAAAAAGGAGGAGTCAAATGATTCAACGTAGCCTCTCGCATTATCCATTAACCGGCCTTTCGGTATTCGGAACTCTGCTTTTCCTTACTGTATTCGCCGCTGCTCTTTATTGGGCTTTTCGTCAACAGAATGCATCGCTCTACGCAAGGGTAGAGGCGCTGCCATTGAAAGATCTTGAACCGATGAGAGATGGGGAACATTCAATATGACCGACACAGACAAGAAGATTGAGGGGCACGCCTACGACGGCATCGAAGAGCTCGACAACGGACTGCCCAGTTGGTGGATTAATGGATTCTATCTTACGATTCTCTTCGCAGGGCTCTACTTTGGATATTACATGTTAGGCAGTGGTCCGGCGCTGGTGGATGAATACAACACCAGCCGCGAGACGCACGAGCAGGCCATCGCTACGAAGAAATCGGCTCGTCCCGTAGCGAGCGAAGAGCAGCTGGCGGCTTCCTTGAAAGATCCAGGCAAAGTAAAACTGGGGGCATCGGTCTATGCAAGCAAGTGCATCGCTTGCCACGGAGACCGCGGACAAGGCGGAATCGGGCCGAACCTCACCGATGAGTATTGGATTCACGGAGGGAACCTCACCCAGATCATGAAGACGGTCAGCGAGGGCGTTCTCGATAAGGGCATGCCGCCTTGGGGCGCAGTGCTTACGGCTGATGAACTTCCGGCAGTGGTGGCTTTCGTGAATTCACTGATAGGAACGAAGCCGACCGCCGCAAAAGCACCTCAAGGAGTTCGAGCGAAGGAATGACCTCTAAAGAATTACCCTTAGGACATCTTGCGACTCAGACCAAAGACGGAAAACGGGTGTACCTGTATCCAACCTATGTCAAAGGCAAATGGAACACGCTGAGATCTCGATTCAGCGTGTTCCTGATCTTTCTATTTCTCTACTTACCTTGGATGCGAATTGGCGGGCACCCCGCCGTACTTCTCGATATTGCTCACCGCCGATTCGCTATTTTTGGAGTGACGTTTTGGGCTCACGACGCTCC
>CANJNU010000082.1 GCA_947475645.1 Bacteriovoracaceae bacterium
AGGGTTACGCCACCCAATTCTACTTTGCGCGAAACACCTGGTACGAAGTCCGCCATTCGCCCAACCGGTACCCAGGTGGACTCGGGTTGAGGCGGCAAGGCCGCACCCAAATCGATCTGGTCAGCGAGGTCGTGGCCAAACTTTCTAAAGAACTCGCGCCTCGAAGGGTTCTTCATGTAGAACCACCGTATACGGCGAGAGGAGACGCATCACGGACGCTAAGATTCGGACAAACCAGGGCGGCCTCTCGGCTGAAAGAATCATGTAGGAGCTTACCGCCAGCCCCGCAAAGAACACCCTCGTCGGCATCGAGCCGATAATAGAGAATCCCCTCTGACTCACCCTCAAGCACGAGCTGCACCTTCATGTTCCGAAATCGTTGCCGAGCCGGATCAAGCGCCGATATAACATCAGCGGGCACTGGCCCATATTTTCGCGACTGCTGAATCAAAGCAGGGGATGCGGCAGGGTCAAGAACACGAGGTGAGACATATTCTTCGACAAAGAGAACATCTACGCACTCTGTATCTTTATGACCTCGACTCCGGTGTCTCGCTAGTCGCTCATTCTCCCCTACTCCAACCACTAAGCCATCCAGAGCTTCGCGCCAGTAATCACAGGCTACGCTACCCAAGCCGGTCAAAAGTCTGCAGCCATTTCGTTCAAGTACAAAGGCGGAGTTATGACTGCGCCATTTTCCAGCAAAACATGGAATACTGAGTGACTGTAATATCTCGGCAAGGTCTGAGATCTCAAAGCTCATTCCAAAATGGCGGCTGGCATTCATTCCAAATCTGCGACTTGAGTCGAAAACGCTACGAAGTACACTGTCTCTCTTTTCAGGACTCACTCGCTGGAGGAGTAACTCTTCTGAAAGAGACTCATCATTCCCGCTTCCGCCCGAAGCGGTCGAATCCAGGGTCGATCGAAGCGCAGAGATCCGAGCTCGCGTCCAACGACTCGAGAAGTCCTCCAAGCTAAATCGAGGATGATCGAAAATCCTCTCAGATGACTGCTTCATAAGTGACATGAGTCATCAACCCTCGCAATGTTCATACCAACCCAAATCTAGGCATTAAACCGTACTTATGTAATGCCACGTCATACTGGTATGAGGCGAAATGTCCCAACAGCGAGACAAGCCGTCTTACGACGGGTGAATCGCGATCGATGAGCACTAGCGTGATTTTGTTTTGTGCTCTACTCATTCTGCATGACATGGCGCCTAAGCTACCGTTGGCTGAATGGCTCGGTTATGATCTGGGTCATAACTGTACCGTCATTTTATGCGCAATCTTCTAGTCGAGCTTTTCTCAATACATACGGTGACATCAATTGAAAACAGTCATTGCCGATCTTAAAAGTCTGAGATGCACAGCGGGACTCTCCGCGGAGGCACGTACACTGCTTGCGTCGGTGGCAGTGAAGCGGAAATATGCGTGTAACGAGAACCTTTGGCAGATGGGTGATCCCGGCGAATTTATTGCCGTTGTAGTGTCAGGCTTAATTGAAATTACCCGCTATACAACCGCGGACGAAGAGACCGCGATTGGTATTTTTGGACCCTCGGACGTAATTGGAATCTTAGCTGTGATTAAGAAAATACCGTATCCTGGCAGTGCCAGGTCCATTATGAAGGATTCGGAAGTGATTAAGTTCTACCTCCGCCCCGCTTTACACGGAAAAGGCACACAGAAAGTGGAACTTGAGATTCAGACGTGGATTCGTGAAATGCTTCTTCAACACGAACAGGTGCTTCGTGACAAGATCGATATGTTGAGTGCGGGAAGCGTCGAGAACCGTGTGTTCGAATTACTCACTCATCTGATACGACGTTTCGGTAAACAAGAGGTGCACTTACAGCACACAATACCCCTTCGGTTAACTCGGGCTCAAATTGGACGACTTGTACATGTTCGCGTCGAAACTATTATTCGACTGATTAACCGTTGGCAAAAACAGAGATTAATTGTTTGGACTCAACAAAGCATTCTGATTGAAAACCTGCCTTTACTTGAGAAGAGCCTCTCCAAGAATAGAAGATTAATATGAGTGGATTTAATTTAAGGACAGTCGATCCGTATCAGGTACTCTTTCCGTTAGGAATTCTTCACGCTCTGGTGGGCACATCGGTTTGGATTCTATTTGCGCTTCGATTTACGACATACCCTGGCCAGTCTCATCCTCATCATATGATCGGCGGATTTCTGTTCTCGTTCGCAGCCGGATTCATGATGACGGCCATACCCAAGTTTACAGGCTCGGCACCCAGTTCGCGGCGCGAGCTCTTCTTAGCTACCCTGCTTTCTGTTGGATCGCTCCTTTTCAGCACACCTTTACTGACTCTGGGTATGCTGATCTTCATTTCAATATTTTTTGTGAGGCGATTTCTTGCTCGATCCTTCTCCCCGCCGCCTCACTTCCTATTTCTGCCCATCGGACTGTGCCTTGGCATTCTCGGAGCAACGCTGCTATTCCTCGTAGAGACGAAATCAATCTCCTCGTCATACGCAAACGCAGGTAAACTATGCCTTTACTATGGAACGATGCTGTCTTTTTTACTAGGAATTGGCGCTAAACTGATCTCGGCACTTCTCGGTTGGGCCGCGCCCCCCACCCATCGGATTGAGCCCGCTCAGGCGGCTAAGAATACTCGAAAAATATTTCTCACAAAATGGTCTTCGGCAGCTCTTCAGGCTACACTCTTTCTGACGGGGTTCTGGGTTGAGATTGAGCTCAATCCCTCGTTGGGGCGGGGGCTGCGAGCAGTTTGCGCCACCTGGATTGCAATGCAGAGTTGGCGTCTTTATCGGCTGCCTCGAGCACCGGGGAAACTTCCGTTTTGGATTTGGGTGGCAGCTTGGATTCTTTTGCTGGGTCTTTGGACGCACACGTTATTTCCAGCCCTTGGCGTCCACGCCGCTCACTTGGTCTTTATAGGCGGGTTCGGGTTAATGACCCTCCTTATTGCATCAAGAGTCGTTCTCGCTCATGGTGGATACTCGCTCGAACTAGAATCCAAATCGAGAATCTATGCGACTGCGGCTATTCTTGTTCTCGCGGCGGCAGCCACTCGAGTCGTCTCGCTGTGGACGTCGTCTCTCTATCAGCACTTTGCCTATGCTGCGGCACTCTGGATTTTGGCCGTGATGCTTTGGAGCGCTTTCTTTCTACCTAAGATGCTTCGGGGCATTCTAGTCAGAGCCGAATAAACAGTCAGTGAAGCCTACACGCTGCCCCGTTGCTCAGACCTTCCCAGCGAAACCAAATACGGCGATGTATTTTGGAGATCTGTAAAGCGAGTCTTTGACGTAATACCTCTCCACTTCATATCCACTAAGGTTTGGCCCACTGAGCCCCCGAGATTAGAACCCGGCCCCAATAGCACCAACTTCGCAGGAGCGAATTCGCGGATCGCGGTTTTAAGTGCGAGCGTAAAATCGTAAGGCGCAACCACTTGCCGACCCAATGTGTAGCCTTCAAGCTGATCTAGATCGGTCGAATACGGCTGCCAAATATGCCCTTCACCGTCGATCAGCGGAATGCGTGGTTTCGCGAACAGATTCCGAGAGCCAAGGATCTTAAAAGCCTGGTGCGAGGCCTCTTCCATTAAAGGAGTGTGAAACGCTGTGTGATTTACAAGCTTCATCGGATATCGCCCTTCCAATGAGGGCAGCTTTTTCATCAGCGCTCGAATTCCATTATCGTTGCCCGCAATCACGCGAAATGCACCTAAAAAGATCGAGTTATATACCCGGGCTCCATCCGCTTGAGCATTCACCTCATCCATAGCGCAATTCACGAGCATTTCTTTTTCTGAATCGTGCCGCCACTCTTCGTCGAAGCAAGGATAGATGAGCTGACCCCCAAGTCCACTGCCACCCGTTAGCTTTCCCATTGTCGAGATGAGATGAAAAGCCGCCTTAGAATTGAGCGCACCCGAAGCCGCAAGCGCAATATACCAGCCCATCGAGTTTCCTGTAATCGCTACGACCTCAGTCTTCTCTAAATCAAGCGAACGAAAATCAGCAAGCGCGCAGGTTGCAATCAGCGCTGGCGCGTGTTCGGCCGTGGCATGGGTAGAGGCCGCATAGGTTCTTGCATTGTCGAGTTCTGTAATCGTGGGCAATCCGTACTGCGCTCGATATTGATCCACCTCATGAATGAGTTCATTCATTTCCGGACGAAAGCGATTCAAGTAACCCAACTCGGAGGCCGTGTACGTGCCACGACCTGGACAAATAACGAGAACCCTCTCCTTTTTCGAAGCGCCTAAACTCATCGCGTCCTTCCCTTCACAAGTTCGAGTGCGGCGGCAACAATTCCATCACGATCAGGCAAGGTTGAAGTAGACGCCTCGCCAAGTGGAATGAAGCAATCCTTCGCACACAGTCGTTTCAGCGGAACGCGCTTCTTACCCTCTTCGACAAATGCCGTAAACAGCTCCTCGCTTAACGACCCCGTCTCGCGGCATTCGTCGACGATAAGAACTGAGGCAGACTTCTCAGCCTCCTCAACGAGGCGCTTCTTATCGAGCGGCTTAATCCAGCGAAGGTCAATTACCGTACATTTCACGCCATGCTGAACTTCGAGAATCCGCGCGGCCTGCCGTGAGAGGTAATAGCCGTTGCCATAGCTCACAATACAAACGTCACTCGCTTCGTCTGCAGCCTCACGATAAACTCCGAACTGGCCTAACGGAATCTCGTCTCCTTCGGTCGGCGCTGGATAAGCGAAGGTCCACCCCAGATCGCCTGCGGCATGCAGATCGCGAGTCATGTAGAGTGCGATGGGCTCGACGAAAATAACGACTCGCCTCTCTTCGTGCGCCAAGCGAACGCACGTGCGAAGCATTCTTACTGCGTCCTCGCCATTCGACGGACAGGCCACAACAATTCCAGGAATGTCTCTAAAAATAGCGAGCGAATTATCGTTGTGAAAATGCCCTCCAAATCCTTTTTGATAAGGAAGGCCCGCGATACGCACCACCATGGGATTAGTAAATCGCCCCTCCGAGAAAAAAGAAAGCGTAGAGGCCTCGCCGCGAATTTGATCTTCGGCATTATGAAAATAGGCAAGAAACTGAATCTCTGGAATCGGCACAAAACCAAAATGAGCCATACCCATGGCCACACCCAAAATACTCTGCTCGTCTAATATCGAGTCAAAAACCCGGCGAACGCCAAATTTTTCGGAGAGACCAGAAGTGACGTTATAAACGCCCCCTTTCTTGGCCACGTCTTCACCCAAGATAACAGTATTTTGATACCGAAGCAGAACATCTGCAAGCGCCCAATTAAGCAACCGCGCTAGGTGTTGCTTGCCCTTCATGGCTTCCAGATCTTTTGCGAATATCTCGGAACGAGAAGCCTCATGAGCCAAAGAGGGTGCCTTTAGCCAATATTTCTGTGCCGGAACAATCGCTGCCATTACTTCTTCGGCAGTGCGAAGCTTCGGACGAGTGATTGTTTCGTCGGCGATGCGAGCTA
>CANJNU010000083.1 GCA_947475645.1 Bacteriovoracaceae bacterium
AAAGACGATGGAAGTTCGGCGGGCTGGTCCAGTAGTAGCGCACCCGATCCCTCACGTGCCAACGAAGTTCTAGATCAGCTTCAACAAGCTCTACTCGCCGCTCACTCGTAAGGTGTATTAACGATTTGTGCCTTGAGATCCAGAAGTGGAACCACGACTTCTAACAACTCCTTGCCGTCGACGCCGCTGTTCTGAAGAACCCGGACGAGCTGACCCGTAAATGAATCAAACTCTTGAGAGGTAACGGCTTGATGTGCGTGTGCTGTCAGGGCATCCATGCATTGCGGATGTCCGGGCATGATGCCTGGATAGGGAATTGGACCACCCAAGAGCGAGGATAATTGCATTTCGAGGCAAAACTTAAGGTGCTCTGAGTTGGGATGATTCTGATGGGCTTTGATCTGCCCGTGTAGAAAGGTAGCCCATTCGTGAACGCGGCTCGAGCCACCGTATCTCTCGTACAAAGAGGAGAATGGCCTGGGCTCGAGTGGCATTGGATCGGAGAAAGTAATGCATCCCACGAGAGTGCTGATGATCGCCGGTACGATGAATTTAAGGGGCGGATGGGAAGTGTATATTTTTAAAGTAGCGGCCATTCGTTGTTGGCCGGAGCTTCAAATTGAGTGCCAAAAAAAAGCCCAGGCCATCAGCGCCCGGGCTTTTCTAAATAAGTGATGGAACTTCTTAATGATCCAAGGGAGGCATGTCGCTGTCCAGCAGGTCGCCGCGAACTACCTTCGCACGAACACGGTAAGCAGCAATTTCGCGAAGCGCCGTAACGACAACACGGTTTTTACTCTTTACTACCGGCTCAGCGCCCTTATAAAGCTGGCGCGCACGGCGTGTTGCCAAGTGAACCAATTCGTACATGTTATCAACGTGTTTTAAACAATCTTCAATAGTTACGCGTGCCATAATCAGTTTGATACCTCAAGCGGTGGGTGAGAGTCAAGGGCGCGAGTCTTCTTGGGCGTAAAGCGCGTTGAGCTCGGCTTGGTAGCGCTTACTAATGACCTTCCGCTTCACTTTAAGGGAAGGGGTGAGTTCACCCGACTCGACCGTAAAGTCTTGAGATAATATGATGAATTTCTTAATGGTTTCATAGCTCGAGAGGTGAGTATTGAGTTGGTGAATGATCTTCTGAACCCAATTCATGATCTTGGGATGCTTCAATAGTTCAGCATAACTGCTGAAGAAGATCTGATTTTGTGAGGCAAATTGAATGACGAGTTCACGCTCAAGAGTGACTAACGCAGTCAAGTAATGACGACCGTCTCCATGAACAATGAATTGGCTAATGAGTTTGTCGAGCTTTGCCAGATTCTCGATTTTTTGAGGCGCAATGTTTTTACCCGCGCTCGTAATAATGAGATCCTTCTTTCGATCAGTAATTCGAAGAAAACCATCAGCATCCAGGTAGCCGATGTCACCCGTATGGAACCATCCTCCTTGAAGGGCTTGTTCCGTCTCGGTTGGCATTTTGTAATAGCCTTTAAAAACCTTTCGAGAATTGATGAGAATTTCTCCATCCTCACTAATCTTCACCTCAACTTCGGGAAGGGGGCGTCCCACCGTTCCGAAACGAAGATCCTCCGGAAGATTCAGCGAAATAGGGGCCGAGGTTTCTGTTAGGCCATACCCTTCTAAAATGGGAATGCCCACGATCTGAAAGAACTCGCCCATTTCCTTAGGAAGGGGGGCGCCCCCACAGAGCGCGAACTCAAGTCGACCGCCGAACTTCTTTTTTATTTGGGAGAATACGACTTTCTGAGCAAGTTTATACTGAGCTGTTTGTTGGGGCGTAGGACGGTTTCCGTTCCAGATCGACGAATAATAGGCGCGGCCTACCTTCATCGCTTTGTGAAATAGAAATCTTCGCAAGCTCGGCGCCGCTTCAACTGCCGAGAGAATTTTTGAATAAGTTTTCTCAAAAACACGTGGAACTGAAAAAATTGCAGTGGGGCGAACCTCTTCTAGGTTGAGTGGCAGCTTGTCGACACTCTCCGCGAAGTATTCGGTCCATCCGAAGGTGTAAATTGCAAGCGACTCAGCTTTTCCAAGAATGTGCGAAAATGGCAAAAAAGAGAGAGTGACTTCATTCTCTGCACGAATGAGGTGACCGAACGCTGCCACGCAGTCCTCCATCACGCTGACCATATTGTCTTGGGTGATCATTACTCCCTTTGGAGTTCCCGTGGTTCCTGAAGTGTAGCAAATGGTGATGAGATCGTCGGGAGCAGCTTCGCGAAGGTGGGTCTCAAACTGATCGGGACGCCGAGATTCCTCATTGCGGCCCAGCTCTT
Organism: Bacteriovoracaceae bacterium; assembly: GCA_947475645.1. Taxonomy (GTDB): domain Bacteria; phylum Bdellovibrionota; class UBA1018; order UBA1018; family UBA1018; genus CANJNU01. The sequence continues at coordinate 2,304 of CANJNU010000083.1, forward strand.
TTAAGTTTTTTAAGGTAATCACGTTGAGCTGAAGCTCGGGGAACCGTGCCGCGACAACTTGAGCAGAGGGATCGATGACAATAATTTTTTTGAGGAGTGGTAATGAATTTGGGTTTTTGATTCGTGCTTGAATGATCTTCTCGAGCTGCTTTCCATCTTCTAAAATGGCTACTTTTGCTTCTGAGTGATCAATAACGAAAACAGCATCCTCAGTGATGTTCGATGGATAGACGGGCACTGTAATTCCCCGACATCCCAAAATAGCCATGTCACAGAGTGACCACTCAAATCGGGTATTGGAGATAAGGATGCAGCGATCGCCAGGATTCAAGTCAAGCGACATGAGGCCGAGGGCTACCTCGCGGCACTCATTAAAAAATTCCTGGAACGAAACACTCTTCCACTGATTTGGCGGGCCAATCTCTGGATCCACGGGTTTGAATCGGTAGCCGGTAATGAGGGGAGTGGAACGGACGCGTTCCAAAAAGTTTTCTGAAATAGTTCTTCGAGTGATGAGAGGCATGCTTTTGAGATAATAGCCTAGTCGATCCAACGACTCAAGAAGTCCGAATGGTTATTCGTCGAAGTCAGTGCCGCGTGTGCGCGCTATTGCCATATCGCGCTCGGCGTCCCGCTTCTTGATGTCTTGCCGTTTATCATGATTCTTCTTACCGCGTCCCATACCTAGCTCAACCTTGGCGCGTCCGCCTTTAAAGTACATGCGAATCGGCACGATGCTGAGCCCCTTCTGGGTCAGAGCGCCATGCATTTTTAAGATCTGGTGAGAGTGAAGAAGAAGCTTTCTAGGGCGCGTGGCCTCATGATTCCAAATGTTTCCATGCGAATAAGGGCCGATGTGCGCGTTAAGAAGCCATGCTTCGAGTTTTCCAGTGCGACCACGAACTTCGACGAATGCGTCTTTGAGGTTAGGAGCTGTAGTTCTAATGCTTTTAGCTTCGGTTCCCATAAGAACTAAGCCGGCTTCGACTACTTCTTCGATAAAAAAGTTAGCATAGGCTTGGGGATTGGTTGCGATCAGTTTCTCGCCCTTTACTTTTGTCATGGCTGCGCAATTCCTAGCGAGAGAATCGTTTTAAAAGCATCTTCCACTTTCAAGTGACTCTCGCGGACATCTTCCTCTGGAAGAATGAGAAAGAAACCAGAGGTAGGATTGGGTGTGGTCGGCACATAAACATTCACCAAAGCTCCAGAGAGTCCCGGAATTTTGGAGGTGCCGGTTACAAAAGCGAGTGTCCAGATATTCTTACGCGGATATTCAATATAGACGACTCGGTTAAATTGTTGACCGCCGCCCCCAGAACTAATCGTTTTAAGGAGTTGGGCTAAAGAACTATAGATTCCTCGAATGACCGGAATGCGTTCGATGAGATGTTCTACTACTTCGAGAAGCTTCTTTCCCAAAAAGTGTTTAGATCCCCAGCCGAGAAGTGAAATTCCGAGAGCGAGAATGAAAGTGGCGATGAGAGTGAAAAGAAAGTTGAGAACGCCCACGAGCTCGGGCAATGGAATGAGTGATTTCGGTTGTAGGCTCTCGGGCAGAAAATCGTGCAGCTGCCATAAAACTTCAAGAACCGAGAGGCAGATCCAGCCAATCACCCCGAGTGGGACGACAACCAAAAGGCCTGCAAAAAAATGCTTTTTTAGAAGCTCAGGTAGATTCTTCATATTTAAATAGCCAGACCGAGTGTGATCCCGCCTCCATAAAGCTGCCCACCGGCGTCGTATCCGGGTGACCCAATTTTCTTACTTGCTGTACCAGAGCCTGTTTCGTCGCCGGGAGCCTTAACAATGGTCTGTTTTTCGAGTGGACAATAGGCCAAATGCAAGTCGAGCTGAACCGGAGTATTCAAGAGAGCCTGAGGATGAAGTGTCCAGCCTAACCCAGCGCTGAGATTATGTCGCGGTGGATCTAAATAATTCCCCGCCCCGGTGGGTAGACTTGAGAAAATACTGGGACGGTAGGAATAGCCCATGCGCACACGAGCTCCAGAAATTTGCATTTCTTGGCCGATGCGTGGAACGACAATGTTGCGATAAGGGAACGAGGGAATGGTTCCGCCCGAGACCGTAACGCCACAGGGTGCAGCTCCGCAGCCCTCAGTTTGGGGATCGATGATGAGCAGTGCCGGTGGGGCAAATGCACTCCATCGTTGGTAGTCAAACTGAATGAGGGTTCTGGCTAGGTGATCGGTAAGAAACGGAGTTGGAAAACTACTTCCCAATTCAAGTGTGAGCGGATCATAAAATAGGGAGGATCGTGCGATAAAGTTAAAGTCGAGAGCTGCAAATCCGCCAAAAGCGCGTGCACCCGATTTTAAAAAAATCTCGTTCGGAGAGCTTACGGGTAATCTGAGAACTGCACCGAACGTGGTAGCCAAGGGGTCGTTAGGCGTTTCAGATGTCGAGTAGGTTGCCCCGAATTGAGGACCGAGTTTAGTTTTTAAACTTGAAGCGAATCGCATGGTAGACGGCTTGGTTGATTCGGTTTGAAGGAAGACGGTCGCGCTGCTGGTGAGTGCATAGGCAAGTTGAAATCCGAATCCAACCTTCAATTTTCTCGAAAGCTCCATACCGAAGGCGAGATCGACTTGAGGACGCTGGGTACGTGATCGATATAAAACATATTCTGGAACGTAGCTTTCACCGCTATCCATATAGGCCACTTGCTGAAGTGGCATAAACGCTGTGACCCCAACCGAAAGATTACCCCATTGAGGAACGAGGCGGAGATTTACGCCGATGAGTTGTCCTAGGGTAGAACGGTAGTCGGTGTCGACGTCCTTTGTCGTTTCTTGATCGGCTACGTAATCGTTCTCCACCAATACTCCCGAGATGGGAGTAAAATGGGGCATCATAGAAAGTAAGCCGAGCTCGATTCGAAATCCTGCATTGTCGGATTCGACCACGCCTGCGGGATTGCTATAAGCTGCAAAGGCTCCAAATCCATAAGCAACAGAGGCTCCACCCAGAGAAGCGGACCGAGAACCAAAACCGAACTCTTGCCCGATGTTCGCTCTGGCGGGAGCATTGACGATAACCGCCCCAAAAAAGGTGGCGAACAGGATTTGGAATGAAGGCGAAGTTCCTAACGACATTGAGGAAAGAGGAACTATCACCCTCGAGCAAGTCCACCAAC
>CANJNU010000084.1 GCA_947475645.1 Bacteriovoracaceae bacterium
AAGAAAGTCGAAAGCACCGCAGGCCGTAAGATTGCCATGCAAGTGACTTCGGCCTTCCAGAACTTGCTCGATATCGTACGGCCGGCTGGTGTTTCGTTATCATTCTAATGGGTTAGATAAATGGAGAGGACGAGGACGATGAAGAATTATATGATGAACTCTAAAAAGATGGTGTTTTGCTTAGGACTTTTGGTGGCCGGGTTTTCGACTTCCCGGGTGTGGGCAGCTGAGGGGCAGACCTCGAGCGATAAGCCTTGCGAAGTAGGTTCGACGGACAAGGTTGCTCCTGCTCGGGAGCCAGTACCTACTACGCCGCCGGTGACGCCAGTGACTGCTGCATCTGCACAGGGAGGAAGTTCGGTAGAGGCCCCCGCGCCTGCTGCGAAGGTTGCTCCTATCAGTCCATAAGCTATTATTTACTTTAGGATTTTAAAAAGAGTTTGAGGCGGTCGGAGCGTACTCCGGCCGCCTTTGTTTTTACAGGTCTGGACAAACCTGGCTGCGTAAGTTACAAGCCGCGTCAATCACACCTAGCTAATGGAAAGAGTTGAAGAATGCTCGAACTGAAGGGTTTAGAGAAGAAATACGGCCGAAATTACACGGCCGTGAAAAAGATGGACCTCACAATTCGTGAGGGAGAATTCTTCTCGATCCTGGGGCCCAGTGGATGCGGTAAAACGACGCTTTTGCGTATGATTGGGGGCTTCGAGACGCCGTCTCAGGGGCAAATTATCTATGATGGAAAGCGAATTGACCCCCTTCCTGCCAATCAGCGCCAGTTCAATATGGTCTTTCAGCGGTACGCACTTTTCCCTCATCTCAGTGTTTGGGAAAATTTAGCGTTCGGCTTAAAGATGAAGAAGGTTCCAGAGATCGACCTACGGACTCGTGTGAATGAAGCGCTTTTGATGGTGAAAATGGAGTCGTTCGCCCATCGCGGAATCGCCACTTTATCGGGAGGTCAGCAGCAGCGAATCGCGCTCGCTCGCGCCCTCGTCAATCGGCCACGCGTTTTGCTTTTGGATGAGCCGCTCTCGGCCTTGGATTTGAAGTTGCGCCAACAGATGCAAGTCGAACTTCTATCGATTCAGCGCCGACTGAAGCATACATTTATTTTTGTTACCCACGATCAAGAAGAAGCGCTGACGCTTTCGGACCGAATTGCGGTGATGAATGGTGGCAACGTTGAGCAAGTGGGAACTCCTCAGGAAATTTATGAGTACCCGAAGACTCCATTCGTGGCGCAGTTTATTGGCCAAGTGAATACGATTGAAGGCGAAGTGAAGGAAGCTCGGCCCGATACAATTCTTGTATCGGGTGCTGCTCGCCGAGTTTTAATGGTGAAGCCTTCGCGCGATGGCCAGCGCCCCCTGCCTGTGGCACTTCCTGGTACTCCGGTAAAGATTCTGGTTAGACCCGAGAAGTTGAAGGTTCTAAAATCGGCGCCGGGACCCGAGCAAAATGCGATTGAAGGAACTTTAAGAGAAGTTCTCTATCAGGGAGCCGTAACTCAGCTTTTTGTGATGCCTCGAGATGGTTCTGCTCCTCTAATTGTTTCTCAGCCGAATACAGCGGTTACCGCTCGTCGAAGTTTTAACTTGGGCGATAAGGTATTTGTAGCGTGGCTGCCCGAAGACTGTTTATTGATGGGGCGTGAAGCGGCTCTTCCGGTTGCAGAGAACTCGGTGTCGATTGCGCCGCCACTTCTTACCGTAGTGGGTCCGCCGCCGGAATCATCGGGAGCGGCCCTTGCTTGAGCCGGTGGAGCCCTCGCTACGCAGGCCACCCCTTTTAGCGTTGCCTGCGATGGGTTGGTTTATGTGGTTTCTACTGATTCCACTTGGGTTTGTTGTGGTTTATAGCCTTTCCACTAAGGGCTTGTATGGTGGGGTGGTTTACCACTTCACGTTCGAGAATTATCAACGCGCGACCGACTGGATTTACCTGCGTATCTTCTGGAGCAGTGTAAAACTCGCTACTCTCACTGCATTTTCGTGCCTGGTCATTGGATATCCCATGGCCTATGTGATGGCCACAGCTTCACTTCGGGTTCGGTCGGCACTGCTTGTGTTGGTGGTGATTCCGTTTTGGACTAACTTTGTTGTGCGAGCCTATGCCATTAAACTTCTCTTTGGCGAGGCGGGCCCGATTAACGAGTTTGCTCTGGCCTTTGGTTTGATTCACGAGCCCATTGTATTTGCCAACAGCGACCTTTCAGTGTGGGTGGGAATGGTAACTAATTATCTACCCTTCATGGTTTTACCTCTTTATGTGGCGCTTGAGAAGTTCGACTTCTCTCTTCTTGAGGCCGCAAAGGATCTGGGTGCTCCCGGTTGGAAAATTCTGCTTAAAGTTCTTATTCCCATGACCAAGCCAGGGATTATTACAGGCACGATCTTTGTTTTCACTCCCGCTTTGGGCGAGTTTGTCATTCCCGATCTTTTGGGAGGGGCGAAGACGATGCTGATGGGCAATCTGATTACTGACCAATTTGTGAAAACACGGGATTGGCCGTTTGGTTCGGCCCTTTCGATGCTGATGATTTTAGTCGTTACGGCGAGTCTGGGTGTTTATCTTAAAATATCGGCCACAGAAAACGCGCCCGTCGATGCGACGACGGTGGAGGACTAAATGGAGTCGATGGAGAAGATTCGGCCGCGTTCACCCCTCATTGCGAAGCTCATGACGGCTATAGCTTTTCTGATGCTTTATGTGCCTTTGTTCGCTCTGGTCATTTATTCGTTTCTTGGTCCCTCTGCGGGACCCGGTAGCCCGCAGGCCTGGACCCTGGAGTGGTACAGAAGAATTTTGGTAAATGGCGAAGTGCTGGATGCGTTTAATATGAGCATCTATGTAGGTATTTGGAGCACTCTCGTTTCGACCCTTTTAGGAACCGCAGCAGCATTGGCGATTGAACGGTTTCGTTTTCCGGGCCGGCAGCTGTTCGACATGATCACCCACGTTCCGCTCATAATGCCAGAGATTGTCTTAGGTTTGGCACTTCTGATTTGGTTTGTTGTTTTGCGGATTACACTTGGGCCTTTTTCAATGATCTTGGCCCACACTACATTTAGTGTGTCGTATGTGATTATTACGGTGAAATCACGCTTACAAGGCTTTGACGACTCGTTAGAAGAGGCCGCTCATGATTTGGGTGCCAGCCCTTGGCAAACCTTTTGGAAGGTCACTCTGCCGTTGATTTGGCCCGGAGTGTTGTCGGGTGCGCTGATGGCTTTTACGCTCTCATTCGACGACTTCCTGATTACATTTTTTACAGCGGGAGTCGGATCCGACACTTTGCCGCTGAAGATCTATTCGATGATTAAGTTTGGGGTCAGTCCTGAGATTAACGCCCTTTCGACTTTAATGTTAGGCGCTACTTTGATTCTGGTCGTGTTCTTCTTCCGGCCTTCTAAGGGTGCGCCGACCCACGCCTAGGTCTAGTGAACCAGATCCTTCTTTGCATCCATCAGGATGGTTTGATCTGTGGTTCTGGGAAGTTTGGCAAGTTGAAGTGTGTTGATTCGAAATAGGATTTCGTATTCGTAATCTCGCTCGGTGATTTGGGCCTGAAATTGAGGGGACGAGATCCGAAGATCGGAAACAGGGGTCTGATCGAGATTACGTAAATAAAGCTGATTCAAGTCAGGTGAAGTGACAGCGAGCATCAGGCTATTAAAGGACATGAAGTTATCTCGAGGCACATCTGAATTGGGGATATCCACGATACCCGATTTCGGGATCGTCATTTTTGGAAGCGCTCTGAGGACAGACCTGACCTTCGCAGTGGCTCCGGGTGTACTGATTGCTGGCTCACGCGCCGAAACATAGAAGACGTGCAGTCCCTTTCCTGCGTAGGCCTCGAGACCCTGAATATGGATGGGGTTGGCCGTGATGGTATTGAGGATCAGAATTTCTTCATTCGCCTGAGCTGTTTGGAACTGAGTTGCGAGAGCAAAGAGTGTTACGAGACCACATCGGATTAGATTCATAGAGTTCATTCTCCTTCATCCAGTTTAAATTCGAAATAAAAGACGCCATGCCCGGAAGGGTTGGTCTCGAAGCGTGAAAGTTTAAGTGGTATCCCGGCGACCGCATTGGGTATCGGCAGGTTGGATACGAGGATGATGGGTTGTCGTGCTAAGGTTTCGTTCAGTGCTTCTACTTTGGTTTGCACAGTAGCTGAAACGATTTCTTTAAACAAGTAACGTACTGTTTGATTGTCGATTCGAATACTGGTGGGATCAATTTTCTCGGCCTGAACTTGAAGAAGCGAATTTCGAGGGCGAGTGAGTCGTGTGATCACGTCAAACTCAAGATCGATATAATCGCGAATGGCAAATCGGTCTTTGAGGCTGCTCACATTCTGCCTAATCCTGAGATGCAGTCGTCCAAAGTTGGGCCCCAATGTACCGTCGAAGTGAAATTCGGGAGCTGCTAACAAAGTGGGTGAAGTATTGGGGTCTTCTCCCTCGCTCACAGGGATGCTGTCGAAGTAGCCCCTTCTGAATCCTAGCTCGAGTGTGCGATTGACGAGATCTTGATGGATCGAGATCGCGGTATCAAACTTGTTTGGCGGTAGCCGCAGAGTGTCGGGAGGCAGCGGAGCGGATACAGGATGTGAGTTTGCTGAGGAAAGTGGGTGGGTTCGGTCCTCGATATTGGCCGAGAATACGATACGTAAGAAGTCCGAGGTGCTTCGAACATCCTGGGGAAAAATGTCCCAGTGGTAGACTGGATTTTGCTTTCCAATGGGAGCTCCGGGAGGGGACATCTGGTTGACTTCTGAGAAGGGGCGAATGAGCGCCGCTGAAATAATCTCATTGATACGAGTGGGGCCAGACTCAGTTCCAAAGCGTTGAGTGTATTTTTGGAGAGCTTTTAACAACGTGTCCTTTTGTTTGACTAAAGCCTCTTCGACCTTTTTTGAACTCAGTTTGTGCCTTTGGCCTCCAATTCGAACGGATAGTTCGGGAAGCTGAAGGGGGCTTCGAAAACCAAGTTCCATTTGAATTTGATCCAAGTTGCTTTCGATTGAGTCGATTTTGAAAATGAAGTGACGACTTTTGTCGAGCTTCAGGCTCATCTTGACTTGAAAGGTGAGGGGAGTATCGCCTCCAGTGGTTTGCGCCCAAACGTTGCGTGCCGAAAGCTCTCCTAAGAACGAATTTTCTTCGTCTTTTGCTTTGATCGACTGAATTTCAATTCTGAGGTCAGGGATCTCTGCGTTGAAGACCAGCGCGAGTCCCTCACCTTCTGGCATGCGATGATTTGCTTCGGTGTCGATTTTAAGCGAGAGATGGGAGAATCTGGCGCCGTAGCGCAGTTGAGAGAGGCGAGCTGATATCTTTGGGTCGTTGAGTTGAAAGCCTTTTAGCCAATCTTTCAGGACTTCACGGATTGAGCCCAACGTTCCCGAGTATTGGCGATATTCGACGGGGAGTTGATCCAGTTGGAT
>CANJNU010000085.1 GCA_947475645.1 Bacteriovoracaceae bacterium
CGTATTTCAGTGCCTGCGATGACTGAAGACCGACGCAAAGAGCTTGCGAAGCAAGTGAAGAAGATGGGCGAGGAAAGCAAGATTGCTATTCGAACTCATCGTCGCGACGCAAACGAAGAAGTAAAAAAGCAGGAAAAGGCGAAAGTCTTGTCCGAGGACGACTCAAAGAAGGCGATGGATCTCGTTCAAAAAAAGACAGACGAGAAGGTTGCTGAGGTCGATAAGGTTGTGACTGCGAAAGAAAAAGAAATTCTGACGATGTAGTAGCAAAACTCAGTGAATATACCGAACCATGTCGCAATTATAATGGATGGAAATGGGCGCTGGGCACAGCGTCGGGGTTATCCACGTTATTTTGGGCACGTTCGCGGAACTTCACGGGTGAAGAACGTCGTTCGAGAAGCGAGTCGACTGGGCGTGAAAGCCCTGACTCTTTACGCATTCTCGACAGAGAATTGGTCGCGTCCAGACGAAGAGCTTTCGGTGCTTTGGCGATTGCTAAAGAAGTATTTGATTCGTGAAGTGGATGAACTCGCTCGCGAGAATGTGCGTTTGAATGTAATCGGTGAGGTCGAGCGACTCGATCCTGAAGTTCGAAAAGTGCTTTTTGCTGCCATTGATCGATTGAAGAATAATACGGGACTGGAGCTTACGTTTGCCCTCTCTTATGGATCGAGGCGTGAGCTTACTTTGGCTGCTCAGAGATTTGCTGAGGACTGCGTATCTGGAATTCGACATTCCGGAGAGTTAACTGAACGTTTGATGTCGCAGTACCTGTGGACCTCGATATTGGGCGAGCTTTCGGAAGTTGACTTGGTGATTCGAACGAGCGGTGAGAAGCGAATTAGTAACTTTCTTTTATGGCAAGCCGCTTACGCTGAGTTTTACTTTACTGACCTTTGCTGGCCAGACTTTGGGCCCGACGATTTAAAGCAGGCGGTGGAAGAGTATTCCACCCGTGAGCGACGGTTTGGTGGAGTTCGGTCCCCCGCCACTTCTTTGCCCCTTATTTTAAAGGCCGATGGCCATGGAAATACGAATGATGTCGACAGAGCTTGAAAAGCGCGTGAAAACTGGAGTTTTGGGTGGCGGTGCACTTTTGTTGCTCCTTGTTTTTGGGGGTTGGTTCGGAATTTTTGTTCTGACCACTGTGATCTCGCTGGTAATGATTCATGAGTATTCGCTGATTGTTTTCCGGCTCGCTGACCATCAAGAGAAGCGTTACGCATTACTTTGCGCCGGCTGGTTTTCTTGTTTCTTTATGGTTGTAGCGCCGCGAGTTGAATTTGAGATTTTGCTGTTCTGCTTTATTGGGCTGTTTATCTATTTTCTCTTAACAGCAAAGCGCTATTTGGGTGACGAGCTGAAGGCGCATTTTGTTGAGTTGACCCTTTCGGTCTTTGGATTGGTTTATCTGAGCTACCTTCCCTCATTTTTGCCAAAACTTCATCAGTCGGCAAACGGTGTAGAGTGGACGATCGTGTTTCTTCTGATGGTATTTGGAGGCGATTCGGCCGCGTACTTTGGCGGATTGAAGTATGGCAAGACCAAGCTTTATCCCGAAATCAGCCCGAAGAAGACCATTGAAGGGGCGGCTGCTGGCATTGGCGCGGGTTATGTTGTAATCCTCTTGGCCAAATTAACGTTCTTCCGTGCTATGCCTTGGAGCGTCATTCTGTTAGCGCCGCTGTTGGTGGGCACCTTGGCGCAGGTGGGCGACTTCTGCGAGAGTTTTCTGAAGAGAGCGTATCAGGTGAAGGATTCAGGGAATTTGTTGCCGGGGCACGGTGGTTTTATGGACCGGTTCGATGGGGTAGTTTTCGGATTACCGGTCATGTATGCTTGTGTTCATCTGTTCGGGTAGTAGTTTTTCCATAATCAGCTCGGAGGCATTCTTACGATGCTATCGGTGATCGGTTTTCTTATTATTTTGACCCCGTTGGTTGTGGTTCATGAATTCGGCCATTATTGGTTTGCCCGAATCTTCGGGGTAAGGGCTGAGACCTTCTCGGTGGGTTTTGGACCGCGGGTTTTCGGAAAGAAAATCGGCGAGACTGATTGGAGAATTTCTGCAATTCCCCTGGGTGGCTACGTGAAGCTTCTCGGTGAGGATCGTGAGGAAGGACTGAGTGAGGAAGAGCTGCTTCGCGCGGTTCATCGCGCGGCCCCCTGGAAGCGGTTCTTGATCTTTTTTGGTGGCCCGCTTTTTAATTTTCTCTTTGCGATTGTCATCTTCATGGCAATTCTTGCAATCGGCGAGAAGCAAGTGGCAAGCGTTGTTGGACGCGTAGTACCCGGAAGTCGCGCTGCGCAGGTCGGTTTTCTGAGTGGAGATCGAATTTTATCGATTGCCGGACAGCCTGTGAATCGCTTTGACGAGGTCACTTTATCTTTAAATCAAAGTCCAGGTAAGTTGATGGACTTTGAAGTGCAGCGCCGGGATTCGGGCAAGAAGGAAACGCTGAAGGTTATTTCTACCGAAGAGGTGGGGCTAACGATTTACGGCGAGCAAACTCGCGTAGGTGAATTGGAAGGGCTGATGCCTTTTCCTCGTTCAACAGAAACCGGAGTTTCCAATTCAGGCAGCTTGGCTGGTCAGGCGGGGATTGTAACGGGTGATCAGATTGCTACAATCGCGGGCGCGCGTGTAGAGAGCTGGGAGGCTCTTGAATTGGCCTACGGAAAAGTTGCGCCAGGTGCGAGCGTCACCGTGGGAGTAATTCCGGCAGCGTCATCGAAGAAGGCAGCTTCTTCGGCAGAGATGAAGACCTACTCACTGACCAAACCCCAGAAGTCATTGGGATTCATTGGGCAGGATCTTGGATTGTATTCTTCCGAGCTGTTCGTAGAGAGGGCCGTTGAGGATTCTCCTGCGCGTAAGGCGGGGCTTCAGCATGGCGACCGGATAGTGACCGTGGCAGGGAAGGTCGTTCAAAGCTTTCCTCAGCTCAGGGAATTCATTCAGAAGACCACCGAAAAAGACGGAAAAGTCGAAGTGGTTTGGGAACGTGCGGGAAAGAATATCTCGGCTGTGTTGACTCCGACGGCAACCGTCGGCAAGGATCCGCTTTTGAACCGAATCGTAACGTACACGATTGGCGTGATGCCTAAGGTGACCTACGCGGAGCCAGAATATTTCATTCAGCAAACCTGGAACCCGTTTAAGCTGCTTTATCGTGGAACTGAGAGAATGATCACGCTTACGATTCGAAATTTCGTATCGATTGGAAAGATGCTCACGGGTGCTGTTTCGGCTAAGACCTTGGGCGGCCCGATTATGATTGGAAAAATCGCAGGCGAGTCGTTGTCACATGGTTTAATCGCAGTTCTCACGACGATGGGAATTCTTTCGATTGGGTTGGGTGTTTTAAATGTCTTGCCCGTGCCCGTTCTGGATGGTGGACACTTGGTACTTTTGTTGATCGAAGGGATTCGCGGTAAACCTCTCACCATGAAGCAGATGGAGATCATACAAATGGTGGGCTTGGGGCTTATTCTCATGCTGATGGTGGTGGTCTTTAAGAACGATATTTCTCGGCTCTCTTCGTGAGCATTCTGCTGAAGTCGAAGAAGCGAAGGCTTCTGGCCTGGGACAGTTCGTCGAAGTCGGGAGTGGTGATCGCTCTTGAGTGGAGCCTTGGGTCGAAGTCGGGTTGGGCTGGTGTAAAAAAAGTGGGCGAGCTGGCTCTGAATGTCGATGCGGCTCATTCTGAGAAGTTGCTCTGGGGTGTTGATCAGGTTTTGACTGCAGCGAACTGGCGCCCTGACGAGGTAGATGTATTTGCGGTGGGCATCGGACCGGGGAGTTTTACAGGACTTCGGATTGGAATGACGACCGCCCGTACTCTGGCGCATACGCTGAAGAAGCCTTTGATTGGCGTTTCTAGCCTCGCAGCTTTGGCTCGTCCGGTTGCGGTTCAGCTGATCGAGTATAAGGGTGACGACCAGAAATTATTGCGCCCCTGGGTGATTGCAAGCACAGATGCCTGCAAAGGTGAGTTGTTTGCACTTTGGGGAAATGCGCGGACAGTTCGCGATTGTGTGGTCCTCGCTTCAGGCGATCGATCGGGTTTATGGAAGCGCGGAGCAGAAGAGCAGGTTCTCAGTCCGGGCTCGCTGATTCAGCACATGAGGAGAAAGCTTTCGAACTCAAAAATAGCTACGGGCTGGTGTGTGGTGGGTGAGGGGCGGCATCGATATACTGACGTTTGGGATCAGCTCCCTCAGGGGAAGCGAATTGAAAGCGCAGGTATCGAGTTCGATCAAGTTCAGGCGGATGCGTTGGGACAGCTCGCTTGGGAGGCCGATCAGGCAGGCTTAGCGGGAGATCCGCTGCAGTTATTACCCCGTTATCTAAGAGCATCCGATGCTGAGATTAAGCTCAAGGCTGGTTTGTTACAGCCTGGCCCTACTCGGGGTAATTAGCCCTTAAGATTGACGATCAGTGCGGATAAGAACGAGAGGCCGGCGCCCACGAGCCGAATCGTATTTACGGGGCGTTTCTCAATCAGTAAATCCCAAAGTAGGCTTCCAATAATCTGCGAACCAATCAATACAATAAAGGTTTGCAGAGCTCCCACTTTTTGAATTGCGATAGGAATTCCAGTAATAATCAAAAATCCGAAGAGTCCTGGAATGGCGTACCACCACGAGAATTGCTGAAACGCACCGGCTTGGTCCTTCATCAGATCTGACCATGTTTCTCCCATGATGACCGACAAGCGCGAATCGGCATTGCGCGAAAGTAACCACGCCAATGCGCTCAATGCAGCGACCACTAAAGAGTTCATTAGAAGGGCTGATCCGAGTCCCCAGTCTTTGGAGATGGAGCGGTTCAGGCCTGCTTGGAAGACGGTGGAAAGTCCGACAACAACGGGGACAACGAGTGACCAAATCATGATTTTGCTATAGCCTTGCATTATGGAGAATTCCACCTTTCTCGGACCACTGTGTGCTTTGGGTGCTTCGTTTACCTGGGCCTTGGGCTCTGCCGAATACTCACGGCTTTCGAGGGGGCATTCGGCGTTTGCTGTGAATTTTTCGAGAGCCTTAGTGGCACTGCCCTGTTTTCTGGTGGCTGCAATTTGGAAATCCGGTGGTTTTCTTTCGGTCCTTCAACAAATTCAAACAGTGGGCCTGAATCCGGTATTTTGGCTCGGGGTGTCTATTTTTGCGAGTTACGGATTGGGAGATGTGCTGTTTCTTTGGAGCACAAGATCTTTGGGAGTGCCCTCAGCGCTTGCAATCGCTTCGACCTATCCCATTTTGAATGCAGGAGTGGGGGTTTTCGTTCAGGGCGAGTCGCTCGCGCCCGGTCAATTGCTCGGCCTATTTCTAACGGTGGCGGGTGTCATTGCTGTTATTTTGAGCCGAGGTGAGCCCACTTCACCGTCATCGGATGGAGCCCGTGCGGCGCCCACTGATGTA
>CANJNU010000086.1 GCA_947475645.1 Bacteriovoracaceae bacterium
AATTGCCCAAATATTGCGCTTTTCTACGGTGGTGCCGATATTGTGAATTTTAACAATGTCAGCGTGTTCTTGCGCCAGGTGATTCAGCTCTTCCATTAACTCGTTGTAGTTATGAAAACGAGTGTCCTCTGTTGGAAAGTCGAACATCGTCTCGTGCCCGCCACGTGCAACTTCTTGATCGAAATTGCCAAGGATCTTGAATCCCCCCTGGTTAAGCTCGTTGATCGAATTCTCATTCGCGAAACCCCAAACGCTATCCGAACGCACAGCTTCAATGCTGACGCCGCGATCGGCAATTTGTGAGCGCTGCTCTTTGGTCCTTGCTTCAATTTGAATGAAGCGCTGATCGGCGAACGCTGAGGGAAGGGTAAGTAGCCCGATAAGGCCGAGACCCAGTAGTGTAAAACGTTGATTCAATTTCATGGACGAGCTCCTTCTCGTTGATCGGTTTAGTCCGCCTCAGTCTAAGCATCAGTGGGCCAGACGGCAATGGGGGGGAGGAAAAAAACTTATGGAATTCTGACTAGTTGCGACAACTTTCGCGATCATTGTTAAGCCTGACTATTTTGCTAAGGTTTTGACGGTCAATTCCGATAGGTTCAGTGTACGGAGCGATGAATCAGCTCCGAAAATGATCAGACTAGAGAGAGGGGAATCAGCATGGGTAAAGAGGGCGTAGAAAAGAAACCAGGACATTCACACGAACCCAAAGCATCTGCACCGGTTCGCACTAAGGGTCACACTCCATTGCCTGACGGTTGTCACGGCTGGGGCTGTAAAGCAAAAGCTCACCGCTTTAATTTCTGTGACCAGCATTATGAGCACTTCAAATTTGGATTGATTAAGAAGACAGGTGAGCCTGTCTCTGATTACGATAAAAAGTTCGAGCATTTTGCTGCTTACACAAAAAAGCAATCTGCTCAAAAGGCTGCGTGATTTAGCATCACGCAAAAGCGCTGTACCCACCACCACCTCCTCGAGAAGGCTCCGGTATCATCCCGATATCGGGGCCTTCTTTCTTTTTAGAATAAAAATATGATCATCGAACTCAACACTCGAAATTTTCTTCTTCTGGCGCTGGTTGTTGTCGCGGTTGGCTTTACGGTTTACGCGCTCACTCATTTCAGAAAGTCGACCGACCGCAATACGACGCCGTGGCTAATGGCTGTCGGTTTTATTACCGATTTCTTAGACACCTTGGGCATTGGGTCTTACGCAACGACCACCGCACTTTGGAGAATAAAAAGATCGGTCGACGATCGTATGTTACCTGGCACTTTAAATGTAGGGCACGCTTGGCCTACATTTGCGCAAGCGGCAATTTTCCTGGTCAGTGTTTCGGTCGACGACGTCACTCTCCTTCTTTTGATTGGCTCAGCAGTGGTGGGCGCGTGGTTCGGGGCGGGAATTTCGGTACGCCTCTCTCGCAATAAAGTACGTCTTTTTGTGGGGGGTGGTCTCGCTGTTGCGGCAATTCTTATGTTGGCGGGAATGTTTCAAACTTTTCCCGTCGGAGGCGAGAGCTTGGGGTTGTCCGGCTGGAGGCTCGCCGTCGGTGCCGTGGCTTGTGCAGTATTTGGTGGTCTAATGACCCTAGGAATCGGCGCATACGCACCCATCATGATTACAGTCTCACTTCTAGGAATGAGCCCCTCGGGGGCATTTCCTATTATGATGGGTGCCTGTGCCTTCTTGATGCCTGCTGCAAATATTCGATTTCTAAAAAATCAAGCTTACTCAACTTCTGCAGCACTTGGCCTCACTTTGGGTGGAGTGCCTGGCGTGTTGGTTGCGGCGTGGGTAGTAAAATCAATTCCCCTGCAGCTTCTTAAAATATTGGTGGTGGTCGTTGCGTCCTACACTTCGTTTAATCTCATTCGCGAAGCGGCTAGAGGCGGGCAGGGTGGCGCTATAGACGAATAGCGAGCCTTTCGAACGCAGCGAGCTGCACTTTTCGAACCTCGTCACAGGCAAGTACACCAGCATCAGTCATTAAGTCGAGTTCACGCTTTGAAAAAGCTTGTCGCTCTCCCGTTCCTTGAACCTCTACAAAATTTCCTTGCCCGGTAATTACAAAGTTCATGTCTACGTCGCCCGAAGAGTCTTCGTTATAATCCAAGTCGGTCAGAACTTGTCCGTTCAGCATGCCTACGCTAATTGCAGAAACGGTATCTACCATAATTTTGTTCAGAGCTTGTTCACCGAACTTGCCCTCTTTTGCGAGCTTTCCTAATGCCATTGCTACGGCCACACACGCGCCCGAAATCGAAGCCGTGCGAGTGCCACCATCAGCTTGAAGCACGTCGCAATCCACAAGAATCGCACGTTCACCCAAAGTGTCCAAGTTCACCATTGCACGCAGGGCGCGTCCAATCAGGCGTTGAATCTCTTGGGTGCGGCCCGAAACCTTCTCGCGGTCTCGCTTGCTGCGAGTATGGGTCGCACGGGGAAGCATTGAGTATTCGGCAGTGATCCAGCCTTTGCCCTTTCCCTTCAGCCAAGCAGGAACGCTTTCCTCAATGGAGGCGGTGCATAAAATATGAGTATTCCCGGCTTTAATCAGCACCGAACCCTCGGCATACCGATTTACCCCGGTCTCGATCGTAAGGGGGCGAATCTGAGAGGGGGTTCTCCCCTGTGGTTCGCGAACAACTAATGGGTGAGAGGACTGATTTGTTTGAATCATGCCGATTTCCTGTGTATCCGTGAGAGATGATCTTATCTACGAACTATCACGGTTTCTCGGAACAATGGAAGGCACTTCTGAAGTCGGGACTCCACGAGGATGGATGGCAGTGGGACTGGACCAGTCTGGCAACGACAGGCCAGGGGGCTACCAGCAAAAAAATCATGCAGGCCAAGGTCGTGGCTAAGTCGGATGGAATTTGGGCTGCGTCGAGTTTAGTCTTTGCGCTTAACCAGCTTGCGAAAGAACTGGGATATTCGAAAGAGATCGTGAAGTCCTCGTTCGAAGACGGCGACTCTTTTAAAGTCGGGGCCGTGTTGGTGAACTGGAAGGGGCCCGCACCTTTGGTCTTGGCTCTTGAACGGCCATTTTTAAATTTAGCTTCTTACGTTTCAGGAATTGCAACGGCCACGCAAATTTTGGTCAACGAAGTGAAGCGCACTTGCCCCCAAGGAACTCCCCGCGTTACTTCAACGCGCAAAACCTTACCGGGCTATCGCGATGTCGGCGTTTTGGGTGTTTGTGCGGGGGGGGGATACAGTCACCGAGTGAGTCTTTCGGGTGGGGTACTCATTAAGGAGAATCACATTGCGGCGGCGGGCTCGATCTCGTTTGCGATCGAGAATGCACGGAGAATCGCGCCCCATGGACTAAAGATTGAAGTTGAAGTGCGATCGCTATTCGAGCTCAAACAAGCGCTTCGTGCCGAAGCCGATGCAGTAATGCTTGATAATTTCACACCCTCTCAAGTGAAGGAAGGTTTAAAAATCATTTCAAAGGCGCGCCATTCGGTTGTGGTTGAGGTCTCTGGAGGTTTGAATCTTGGAAACATTGCCACCTACGCGATGCCCGGTGTTCACATTCTTTCGGTTGGATCGCTGACCCATTCGGTTAAAACCTGCGATTTCTCGCTACTCGTTCAAGGTGTGAAAAAGGTGTGACGACTCCTATACGACAGATTGTAGATCGGTGCGACTCGACAAATACGTTGGCGCGCAGTCTGGCAGATTCGGGCGCACCGCACGGATCTTGGGTCTCGGCTCGTATTCAGGACAAGGGCCGAGGTCGGCACGGTCGTAGCTGGGGGTCGATCGAGGGAAATCTCTTTCTTTCGCTCGTCGTTCGCATCGAGAATCCAGCGCTCTGGACGTGGATTCCGTTGGTCACCGGAATTGCGGTAACCCGCTTTCTGCGGCGCGAGTTTCCGGGGCTTCTTGTTCAATTAAAATGGCCGAACGACTTACGCGTTTCGCGCTCGAAATTGGGCGGAATTCTGTGCGAAGGGGTTTTGGGGCGTGATGCTCCGTTTGTAATCGCGGGATTGGGTTTGAACTGTATCCGCGCGCCAGAAATTGTCGAACAGGCGACCACCAGCCTCAGCCATGAATGGAATAGTCTGCATCCGTTAGGCAAAGAGATTCGTGCTGATGATATTCGGAGTGGAATTGCGGAAGAAATTCTTTTTGTCTACTCGGAACTTCTTCAGTCAGGCGTCACGCCACTGACCCGAGAGTTTGAGATCTATTCAGAGCTGGTGCCTGGCACTCAAATTGAATGGGCCGATGTGGGTTCTGCAGAGACTCATCACGGAGAAGTACTTGGGCTAGGAGTAAGGGGTGAGCTTCGGGTTCAAGAAAATAAAACCGAGAAGTTTCTGACCTCTGAAGAAGTGAAGCTCAAGCTTCGGTAAGCATTTTGTGAATTTCGTCTTTAATCATCTTCTCCGCTAAATCCGGAAGAATCTTAGCAAGTTCTTGCCGAATCAAGGATTCCATCTGCTCTGAAGAGAAAGAAGCAGTTGCTTGAGTTTCCTGCGGTTGCTGTGCTTGAAAAATGGGAGGCGATAGCGTCTGAGCTTCACTTGAATCGACGTAAAGCTGTTCTGGATTCAGAATCGCATTGTCGTCGTCAGTAGGAAGCTCAGGTAAATCGTCCATCGAGGGAATCTCGATCTCATCGTCATCGTGATCGCCATCGTGATCCTCGCTCTCGCTAAGGCTCACGCGTGGCTCATCAAAACTGCGGGATATCTCCGAAGGAGGCTTAAGCAAGGGTTCGCTCACACTCCACTCAAAGTCATTCAAGCCGCTCATTCGAATCGTTGCCTCGGTAAGATGCTTGATGTCGTTTTCCTGAGGAATCGAGGGCGGCTCTATAGTAATTCTCGGTTCATTCTCCCAGAGTTGAGAAACAGGAAGGGTAAATGGGGGGGCCGACATTACAGGTTCAACGGGCTCAACCGGCGCTTTCATCCAGTCGTCCGATACCAGTTCTTGTTGGATATCAGGAAGGATGGGTAAGTTCTCCATCGATACGTCGAGTTCAAGACGTGCACTCGATGCGAGTGCCTTCTGAATCACGTCACGAAGGTGGGCCGGGTCAAACGGCTTAGTCAGTCGACCTGAGAATTCCACCTCAGCGGCCTGCGTCTCATCTACCTTTTCAAAAGCACTCGACATTAATACAAACGGAATACCTGCCAAATCGGGCTGTGCATTTACCGCCCTTTTGAGCTCGAATGCATTTTGCCCAGGAAGCGATACGTCAATGAGAACCACGTCAGGCCGAATCATTGAGATCTGGCCAAGCGCATCGTTACCGTCGGAAACGGCTTGAATGTCGTAGCCATCGGAGGACAATGCTAATCGTATTACTTTTTGAATAGTCTAGCTGTCGTCAGCGACAAGAAGTTTTTTGCCGGTCATCTAGAAAAGTGTGTCA
>CANJNU010000087.1 GCA_947475645.1 Bacteriovoracaceae bacterium
TGATCAGAGATCTTCATCGTGTCAGCTTGACGAACCCGCGCCTTGCCCATTTTTATGGCCGAGGTTGCAAACACATAGTCAATGGTTCGATCGGGAGCATTCGCTCGCGTACCGTTTGGAAAATGAGTGAACCACTTCTGAAAGTCAGCACCATTTACGTTCTCGAGCGTGGGGACCGCCTGAAATCTGGTATAGAGCTTCTCCAATTCCGAGTTCGGCACGAAGTAGGCCCGCTCCGGTACGGGAAGACGCTCGTACGATTTTCCCGGCGGAAGCAGATTAAAATCTCCGGCAATCAATGCGGCCGCCTTATTCCGGTCTTTGTCGTCTAACAAAGAGTACAAGCGAGCCACTTGGCGCTGCATTGTATCATGGCCTTGAGCAAAGGCATCCAGGTGGGTATTCATCAGCGAAAGTGTTCCACCCCCCGCAATCGGCAACCCTACTTCCAGAACGGCACGTTTTAAGTAAAATTCGCGACTTAAAACATCCATGGGTACTTGTGCAAGCCGGTGCCTTACAGCCGATTGAATTTCAAAACGAGAAAGAGTCAGCAGCTTCAATCCTACCGAACCCATAATGCGCGGATGAGGGACAAACTTCGACCGATGGTAAAAGGCCTCAGCACTACACGGGTATAGACTCCCCAAGCGATCCAGCAATAATTGCGTTTGATTGGCGTAATCGGTGCGCTTCGCACCCTCGTCTACTTCTTGAAACAGAACCACATCGGGATGCTCGTCTCGCACCACACGCACCACTTCATCAAGCGTAATGGCAATGTCTTTCGAACTGGGGCGGTCATCGGGCCCACTTCCATCGAGCAGGTCGTAGAAAAATACATAGTTCTTTCCGGCCATGTATTGAACATTCCAAGTCATTATTTTAAGCGGCTTGCCCCTTTCGACCTGGGGTGCACTGCCCGTACAATGAACGGCCACAGGCTCAAGCTCAGCGGGATGAGGATTGGCAAAGTAAGCAAATGCTACGAGTAGCCCAGCCAAAACCACAATAAGAGCTAAAATCGCCTTAACCCACGCCATAACCCATCCCTTCGATTTAATCATTCCTGATAGTTTAACATGACCAGCAGGTTAGAAAGAAGGGAGTAATGGCGATGCAAAAAATGCCCTACTCAGAGGACTTAGAAGGAGTTACTGGGGGAACGGGACGCTTATAATCGGTGGAGTAAAAGCCGGTGCCCTTCAATGCGAAGGAGGTGCGACTGATCAACCGCCGAGCCTGGCCGCCACATTGGGGGCACTTCTCGATCGCGGGATCGGACATTTTTTGGGACTCTTCCCAATTCTGTTTGCAGCCTTCGCAACCGTATTCGTAAGTTGGCATAATAAAAAATTGGTGGACCTGAACGGAGTCGAACCGATGACATCGTGCTTGCAAAGCACGCGCTCTACCAACTGAGCTACAGGCCCACACGTTGTTGGATGACTCGGGTCTAGATCAATTTGAGACGACTTGCAACTCAAAATTTCACTCGACTAGATTAAGTTTTATTCCTCTGGTACCCAAATCCTATGGAACATTCCCTTTTCAGACTCACTGAGCAGAACTACAAAAAAGGGTTCCTCGTTGATGAGGAGCTTATGGCAGGAGTAACAGAAAACCCAGATAGTAGCGGTACTTACGTTGCTTTTGTACTGCGGCCTGAAACGGGCGAATACCTGGGATATCAAGTATGCATAACACTCCATGAAGCGCTGACTTTAATTAATCAAATCCCTCGCGAGTGGAACTACGAGGGAACTTCGGGATGCGACGGCAGCAAGTGCAGCGAAGGAAAGTGCAAAGGCGAAGGCTGCAAAATTTTCGATCCCGAAACAGCCCGCTCAAGACTTTCGAGCGATGATAAGAAGCTTGGCGCAGTCCAAATACCGTTGTAACGCCCGAACATTTTGTACGCCAGAGAGATAGAATAAGCCTAAAAATAAGGCCAACGCTACGAATTGCGTAAGATCGCTCGTCGATGTTTCAATCAATCCTGTAGTCGTATTTCGCGACCATCCCAATCGTGCTTCGACATCGCCACCCGCAAGAATGTCTACTCCCTGGAACATCAGAAAGAAAATCGCTCCGGCCAAACCCGTCAGAAAACTAGTTTGCCTCAGCCGCCCTCTCAGATCAGTTTCGAAACTCTCAATAACCCAATTCCATTCACGAGTGTGCAGCGGCAAGACCACCTGCAAGGAAGTACAAACCTGTTCGCGCCACACGCTATCGCGGGCCGCCTGATCCAGAAGTCCAGACAGGCCTCCTCTTCTCAGAACTCCTGGCAAGCGTACCAAAACTTCTGATCCCAAAACGTATATCGAATAACAAACAGGGAAAATAAGGGTTACTAGATCGATCGAGCCTCTAAAGCGTGCTGGAAGAACGTGAAAACTGACCAATAAAAGCAGAACCAGCGCGACAGCGGCCGGAATAATGAAACCCCACAGAAATACGCTCAGCATGCGCCGATGGACGACAAACCGATCCTTCTGTAGATCCTGCTGCACGAACTCCAAAAACTTTATATAGTGTTTGCCCAATGCCTCAACCGAGACGGCTGAGTGGGGCAGGTTTTGTTCATCCATTCCATTCAGAATAAGCGAACTTCAAAAACAAATCACTCGGCAGTAACTGCAGCTTCTCGCAACCTGAGAATAGAACGTGCCCGCCCCGTAGCTTCATCAATGTCAATTACGACGCAGCCGTAACCACCAGGACCCTCGGCAGGCTCGTATTTGATTGGCCTTTTGGTTAAAAACTTCTGAATGGAGATCTCTTTTTTAACACCAATTACGGAGTCAAAACAGCCACACATGCCCACATCGGTAATCGCCGCAGTTCCGCCCGACAAGATTCGCTCATCTGCAGTTTGAACGTGCGAGTGACTACCCACCACAGCACTTACCTTGCCATCCATGAAGTGCGCAAAAGCTTGCTTTTCTGAGGTGGCCTCGCCGTGAAAATCGATTAAAATACACTCTATTCCAGCTTCATCTAAGCGATCGACTTCCCGTTCGGCAACTCTAAATGGACAATCCAGTGAATCCATAAAGACCCGGCCCATGACTTGAATTACTCCCAGACGCAATCCCGGTTTCTTGCGCGATTCAGCAACAGTAAATCCTCGCCCCGGAGTTTTATATCGCGGATCATCGGGATAATTTGCGGGCCTGATGAGCCGCTGAGTGGTTGCCATATAGGGGATAATTTGTTTTTGATCCCAAGCATGATTTCCAGTGGTGATAACATCCACTCCCAGCGCAAAAAACTCGTCAGCCATTTCGGGAAGAATTCCGTTGCCGTGACACATGTTTTCGCCGTTAACGACCACAAAGTCGATTCCATGCGCGGGTACTAGCTTACGAATGCCCACCTTGACGGCATCGCGGCCAGGTTTCGAAAATACATCGCCAAAATATAAAACCTTCATCTCAAGCTAGCTTTCTAAAAGTGCGACTCTCGGTCCACACTTCATCCACTTTTTGATCCCAGTGGGCTTGCTCTAGCTTGGAAAAGACTTGGAAGTCAAACACAAGTGCGACGCGGCGCACATTAGGCGCGCCAACCATCCAACGGTCATAAAATCCTTTGCCTCGACCGACCCGCTCTCCGGCCGGACCAAACGCCATGCCGGGAACGAATACAAAATCAAGTTCTTCGGGAAGCAGGCTTCGAGCTTCCTTTCCTGGCTGTAAAATGCCCCAAGGCCCCTTCTCCCAGTCCAGATAAGAAGGATCGGTCGAACATTCAGCAAACTCCATCACCCCATCGAATGCCGCTTGTGGGTTATTTACTCTGGGATAAGCGAGTAGGGCTCCCCATGTTTCGAGCTTTTCCGCTAATGGGAGTAAACAAAGCTCGCCCGGCATGGCCGAATAAAGCCCCACTCTCTTCGCCTTCCAACTCTCGGCACCCAGGCCACAACCCAAAAGAAAGCGCGATACAACTTGCTGAGAGAGACGCGCGCACTGCTCAGGGCTCATCTTTTTCTGATGCTCTCGAACTTTGAATCGAGCTTGAGATGCAGTGACAAATAAAGACGGCGTCAAAAACTCTCCACAATCATTGCGATTCCTTGCCCACCCCCTATACAAGCGGTGCCTAAGCCATAACGCCTTCCCCGGCGCTTCAGCTCATAAAGCAAAGTCATAATAAGCCGAGTGCCACTTGCAGCCAAGGGATGCCCAATTGCTATTGCGCCCCCGTTCACGTTCAAAATCGATGGGTCGATCTGCAATTCCTTCTGAACCGACAATGCCTGCGAAGCAAAGGCTTCGTT
The DNA here is from genome assembly GCA_947475645.1 of Bacteriovoracaceae bacterium. Lineage (GTDB taxonomy): Bacteria > Bdellovibrionota > UBA1018 > UBA1018 > UBA1018 > CANJNU01. The sequence continues at coordinate 4,289 of CANJNU010000087.1, forward strand.
CAGTTCGACGAGATCAATCTGCCCTAAAGTCATCCCCGCGCGCTGCAAGGCTTGCTTTGTAGCGGATACTGGGCCGATTCCCATAACCGAAGGATCACAACCCGTAATGCCGTACGACACCATCCGTCCCAGCGGCTTCAGCCCCCGCTTATTCGCTTCGCTTTCGGTCGAAACCACAAGCGCTGCAGCTCCATCTACAATTCCGCTGGCGTTACCGGCGGTAACGGTTCCGTCTTTCTTAAATACTGCCTTAAGCTTAGACAAAATCTCCATTGAGGTTTCGGGTTTGGGATGCTCGTCATGACTTATGAAGGTGATCTGGCCCTTACGGTCTTTCACCGCAAAAGGTGCTATTTCGTCTGCAAATCGTCCCGCCTGAACCGCCTCTTTACACCGTTGCTGACTGAGAAGAGCAAATCGATCTGCATCCTCGCGCGAGAGCGAGTATTTCTCAGCCAAATTCTCGGCAGTAATTGCCATGGGGGCTCCAACATAAGTATCGAAGAGCGCCTCAAGCATCATGTCACTGATCGGCGCGTGCCCCATTCTAGCCCCCCACCTTACCGAACGCATTACATAGGGGCTAAGACTCATATTTTCGACGCCCCCCACCAACGCAATTCGGGTATCACCGGCTAACATTTGATGCCAAACTTCGACGACTGCCTGAAATCCAGAACCACAAAGGCGATTCACTCCGAGCGCTGGAACCGAATGAGGAACTCCGAGCTTTAAACCAATATGCCGGGGCGTATAAATACTATCGGCAGTTGAGTGAAGGACATTTCCGAACACCACATGATCCACATCAGCGGCACTGACTCTGGCCTGCTCGAACGCGGCTTGGGCGGCTGCACAACCGAGCTCCGAAGGGTTGACGTCACGAAGCGATCCGCCGTTTGAACCAAAGGGCGTTCTCTTGCCTGCCAGGAAAACCAAAGATTCATTCGTCATAGTCTCAATTAACCACTTTTTTTAAAAAAAATGAACCGTTCAAAAAAGGGTATCAGCTAGGCAAACGCTGCCTATTGGCCCCAACAGCAAAACAAGGCATTCTAATTACAGAGGAAGAAGGTGTTATGGGCGTCGATTCCGGTAATGCATTAAA
>CANJNU010000088.1 GCA_947475645.1 Bacteriovoracaceae bacterium
CTTCGCTGCCTTCTCTTTTAGAAGCTTTATAGTATTGTCATGCCCACCGTTGGCATAAATTGAAGTTTTCCAAGTGGTCAGTTTTTCCGTGGATCGAGCAAGATTCTCGATGCTGGGGTCAAAAATGGTGTCTAGTTTCTCCGTAGGTTCACCCCCTGCGCCTAAAAAAAGGATCTGCTTTTCTTGGGCGGCACTGATGGAAGCGTTCGTGGTCGCGAAGAGTGAAATGAGCCCAAAATGAGTCAGGGCGCGTGTCAACTTCATGACTTATTTGGCCTCGCACGCTTTGAACAAAGGCGGGCTGGCCCTCTGCTCGCGAATGGGGTCGGGTACCCTCAGTTCAATCTTTTCGATTCGATCGAGCGTAACCTGAGTGGCATCGAAGGCCTGGGTAACCCGAACGTGGGCAGTTACGGGCGCATCGATATAGGGCAGCAATGCCGGCTCTTCCTGAAGCGGAACGAGAAATGTGCGCGCCGAACGGGTGCCCTCGGCTTGAACGATCTGAAAGCCCTGGGCAGAGCCTCTGATAACGCCGTTTACGGTATAGACGCGGCACTCTGTCTTGGCTGCTCGTTTGCCTAAGGCGAAGGGGGCGGAGAGGAGGCTTAAAACGGCGATAAACGTAAGGAAACGCGCAGTCATGGCCCTATCCTAAACCGATCAGCATTCTTTGGCTACCCTGGGATTAAATCTGAATGTCTTTACAGGGGTTAGAACGAGGGGCGGTTTCTGACTCTTGGCGGTAGATGACTTGATAGAGCTTTCGCTCCTCGACTCCAATGGCTTCTGCAAACTTTGACGTCATCTGCAATTTGTTGAGGGTGTTGTTATAGTCGGCCAGAAAGCTTCTCAGTTGCGGACGCTTTCTGATCAGTTCTTCCTTCTGCTTTTGTGCAGTTCGATAGATGGCCAAATAACCCAATAGCCGTGCTTTTCTGACGGAATCCTGTTCACGGTCAATGAGGGGCTGAAGTTCTTTTAGCTTTTGGTCCCAGGGCGTGCCTACAATTTCGCCTAACGAATAGCGGCCGTTCATTTGGGGCGAGCCTAAGCCCCACTGTTTGAGTTTTCGAATCATTTCCGTACGGAAGTCTTCATAGGCCTTTACTCTGCTTTCAAGCTCGGTGGTATCGGGCATCAACGAACCCAACCGGCCTTTCCATTCCTCGATCGATCGAAGTAGCTCTGCCATATGTTGAGGGGGTTGTTTGCAGGCGGCCTCGCGCGACAGTTGGCGTGCAAGGAGATCTGGAGTTTTATAGTCTTCAGTATTCCAATGCGAGAGAGGAAGAAACCTCTCATAGAGAAGTTGGTTTGCCACTCGCCCTTGCGGCGTCGAGATCATTGGAAATGATGGAGTTTTATTTTTATCGCGTGATTCGAGAAAGACGTCCTCCAATGATTTTCCTCGTCTGAGGTTACGATAGAAAGTTTCAGAGAAATCGTTGTCGGCGTATTGATCGGGCCCCGCGGCCGTGATGACACAGGTTTTTGAGTTGGCGAGAGCAAGCGTATTGCCCGAGTGACAGCTCAGGTCGACAATTCCAAGGCGAATTCCCTTTTTTTCTGCCAGTTCTGTCAGTCTTTTTAGACGGTCGAGTAAGTAGGGCTGGTTGTCGTTGGTAAATATGGAATGAGTGATTGCGGGTTCGTGCCGTGATCCGCCATGAGTGTCGATTACCAAAATAATTTGGTCTCCCTCTTTGAGTTCACCCGACTGAATTCTTCTTTCTAATAAGTTCTTCGAAAAGTCCCAGTGTAAGGCATCGCCTACTCCCGTCGTTCGAACAGGGCGAATTTCATCGCGGATAATCTTTTGCGTAACTCCGTGGCCGCCATCCGCAAATACGGTGGTTCCCCATCTCGGAGAGTTCGCCAACGTTGCTTTGCTAAGCTCGCGAAGTCCCGAGTCGAAGATAGTCGTCTCACCGTCTGGTTCGCCACCCGCGCCCCAGTAAATGAACTCATTTTCGCTGGCGAAGGCACCGCTCTGGTTAAGCCCCATCCAAATCACAAGGGCAAGCCAGGCTTTCATTTAGCCTGCCTTCTGATCCGTATTTTGATCGAAGACTTCGTAGAGTTCGGGGGTGTCATCGTCGCCTACGGCGAGTAGGACGGTCGTTAAGTCCTCGGGCGCGTAGCTCGCGGCGGCGCCGGTTAAAATAAGATCGGTGTTGAAGCTTTCTGCAAAGGCTTGAATTCGCTCGGTCGCATCGATGGCCTCTCCGATCACGGAAGGCTCGGGCGTTAGGGGGTGGCCGACTTTTCCCGAGACGACTGGGCCGTAGTGCACAGCCATGGCATGTCTAATGCGGTGTTGAGTAAATACTCTAAGTGAGTCATTGAAGCGATCAACGGTTTTTCTAAGCGCAAGTGCGGTTCTAAGGCAGCGATCGCCATCGAAGGGGGTGGTTTCGGGCACACCCCACACCGCAAGAATTGCGCCGCCATGCATGCGCGAAACAACGCCGTGAGCCTCTTGGATAAGTTCGGCAGCATCGGCATGGAAGTCATTAATAGCGGTGACGAGCTTATGGGGATCCGACGACACCACAATCTTGTCGAGGCCGTAAATCCGAAGGAAAAGAACAAACGCATCGCCCTGATGAGTGGGAATGATGAGATTTTTGATGTGTGAATCGGGTAAGGCCTGGCTGCCAGTAGCGGGCTTCGCCGACTGCGAGACGGGCACGGCTCCATTGTGAAAGAACACCTCGAGCGCGTCTGCGAGCGCTTCGATTTCGTCGATAGAGTCTTTGGGAGCGGCCTTTAAGTCGTGAATTGCCTGAGGATCGGCTTTTTGAACCTGTTCTCGTAGGCTTTTAAGGGGGCGTGCGATCCATCGTGAGGCAAACCATTGCATCCACGCCGAATAGACAAGTGTGAAGATCAATCCTGCCGTAATACTGAGTGATCCCAGAAGGATCAGGTCGCGTTGATCCATGCGGCCATGTAGATACCACGCGCCCACGGCAACTACGGCAGCATATCCCGCTAGTGATGTAAGAACCGCACCTAAGCCAATTTTTTTGGAGTAAGAAAACGCCATACCGATTGTCCTATCGGACGTTTTGCGAAATGCGTTGAGTCTTGTTCTTAGTTTTTCAAAACGCGAACATTTTTCTGTACCCGCTTACCGACAGGGTCAGAAAATTCGAACTGAAGTTCGTTTGTGCCAGGAACCAGCGTAATGTAATCGGTCGCAAATTTTCCATGGGCGGCATCGGCAAACACATTGCCCGTAACCTGGGTCGTTAGATTTCTGACGGTGGCTTGGGTGAGTACCCCAAATCCCTCGGTTTGCGAGAGGCAGAGTTCGCCTCGAACGCGAATTTTCGAGGCCTGAACCTCGGTGGGAGTGTCCTTGGCAGTGCAATCCACATCGAGAGTCTGTACTCCAATGATCGCACCCTGCGCGGCGCGTGCACCCACAACTGAGGCCGGTTCGCGAACCGCAAATTGTTGTATGGCCGAATTCCAGGTTACCGTTGGATTTTGCGAAAACTCCCAGGCTGATCGCCCAAAGATAAGAACCACCCCTGCTAAAATAGCCACTTCGATGGGGTTGGTCCGGTAGCGCCGGACGGCTTTTGGGGCTTCGATTCGGTGAAAACGGTGAGGTGTCATCAAGAGTGCTATCGGAGATCTGTCGCTTGGACTTGAGTAGGCAATTTTGATAGGGTCGGGGGCATGGATATTCTGGGACAGTCAGCCCTCTTGGTGGGGGTTACGAGCTTCTCTTTCGGCCTTTCTACCCTCTCGAGGAACGTCAAGAACAAGCTCTTTATTTCCTTTGCCGTGCTGACCGCTTGGGTATCGGGTTGGGCGCTTTGCTTCTTTATGGACAAGGTGTGGCCCGAGGGGGCTTTCTATCGGTGGCATTTGCTGTGCGGGCTTTGGCTGGCTCCTTCGTCCCTGGGGTTTATTCGGCTGATGGTTCGAATTCAGGATTCTTTCAGTCGCCGACTTTTCGATTTTTCGTTTCTGTTGGCTGCGCTACTCACCGTTGCGCTCATCTTTCATTTTGACGCCGATCCAGGTGTTCTGTGGGTCATTCTCTTTTCGCCCTGCCTGGTGCTGCTTCAGATCTTTGAATTAATGTGGATTGATCGGCGTTTGCGGCGAGGTTTGAAGCGATTCCCTAAGTTACCGACGGTCGGAATCGGTCGTAGAAATTTAATTTATCTGGGTGGTATTCTTGCGCTCTCCCTCTCTCAGATGGATCACGTACCTCAGATGGGTACAGTATTGCCGTCACTGGGAAATCTTCTACTGGTGGTTTATCTGTTTTTTATTAGCCAAGCGATTTCGCATCAACGCCTGTTGAACTTTGGTGCCTTGGTTTCGCGAATTCTGGTTCTTACCTCGATCGCATTAACCCTTACAGGCGTTTATTACCTCTTAGTTGCTTGGATTCAGAATAGCCCGGGGCTCTTCTTTTTGAATTCATTTATCGCATCGTTTCTAATTCTGAGTCTGCTTGAGCCATTGCGGTCGGTGGTTCGTTACTTTACTGAGCGGCTACTTACCCAAAAACACCTGCACCTTCAAAAGGCTTTGCGTGAAGCCCAGCGCGATTTAGCAGGCACAACCGATCCAGGTAGTTTGTTTCAGAATGTGCTCATGGCCGTAGAAAAAACGATTCAACCCAAGTCGGCGGCACTCTTTGTTCTAAGAAGTGATGGAACTCGTTATCGTCGTGTACGTATTTTAGGTGAAGAACCCGTTCAGGCAATTCGAGAGATCTTATTTGATCACGCACTTTTGCATTACTGCTTGGTTTTGCAAAAGAAGGGTGAGTTGCCGATTGTTCTCGATCAGTTGCTTGAAAATGAGATGGATCGAACGGCCAGCGTTACCGATCGCGAAAGAGTGCGAGGACTTTTAGAGGCGTTACGTGCCCTTCATAGCAATCTCCTTATTCCCATTCTTCATGTAGAGTCGTCTGAAATTTTGGGATTCATTGCGCTCGATGCACCTGTTCCCCCAGAACCGTGGGGTAATAACTGGGGTTTGCTTACAGTAATTTATCCCTATTTTGAACAAGTGGCGCAGACCATGCGAAGTCTTGATGTGTATGTAAAAAGTCGCGAAAAGGAGCGCCTGGCAACGCTGGGGCAAATGGCTGCGGGCTTGGCTCACGAAATTCGAAATCCGTTGGGGGCGATTAAAGGTGCGGCTCAGTTTTTAGATCCAGCGGTGGATCGTCCCGAAAGCCGATTTCTTCATATTATTATCGAAGAAGTTGAACGGCTTAATCGAGTCGTTACTCGATTCTTAGATTATTCGAAGCCGCCCACTTTAGATTTTCAAAGAATCGATCTTTCTGCACTTGCCGAGAGAACCGTTGAGTTAATGCGGCCAGGACTGTCAACCGACCTGGTTTGGGTTC
>CANJNU010000089.1 GCA_947475645.1 Bacteriovoracaceae bacterium
AAGTTTTGATCTACAGCGAAATCCGTTCCAGTGTCCAGTCGAGTCGATTGAAGTGGAGGTGCTGGAATCGGTCCCAGGGCAGGTTCTGCAGAATCACTTCTTTTCTAAAGCTCAAGAAGAGCAAGAGCTTTGGTCTGGTTTAATTGCAAGGTTGTCTCAGAAACTAGGAAAGAATCAGGTTTTTACAGCACTTCCCGTGTCTCGATACTTGCCTGAAAAATCCTTTTGTCGAGAAGCGCCTCAAGAAGACACAGGTGTGTCCAGCGTCGTTTATCAGCCCCCTTGGGAGGGGGTTGAGCGTCCTTTGCGACTTCTTCGTAATCCTGAGCTACTTGAGAAAGTGGGGCAACAGCTGAAAGGCCGTGACGGTCGATGTTGGCAAATCAGACAAGCCCAAGGACCTGAGCGTATTTCGGTGGAGTGGTGGAAGAATAGCCGCTTCGAGCCCCAGCAGCGAGATTACTATCAACTGCTCACCGACTCTGGTCAGAAACTGTGGATTTTCGAAACCCCCGACGCTTCGGTATACCTTCATGGCTATTTTGACTAAAGCTCAGAAAAGTTCCTATGCCGAACTCTTATCTTATAGTCATTACTCATTTTTGAGGGGTGGGTCGAGTCCAGCAGAGATGGTGAAGCGAGCATCTGAGTTGGGGCTCTCTGCCCTTGCCATTACAGATCGCGATGGGGTTTACGGAATTCCGAAGGCATATGTAGCTTGGAAGTGCCTACCCGAAGAAAAACGCGGTCAGCTTAAGTTAATTACGGGTGCGGAGCTCACTCTTCATCTTCACTCCGAAAAAGTTCGGATCGCACTTCTTGCCAAGAGTAGAAAAGGTTATGCTTTGCTCTGTCGGCTGATTACCGCAAGTCACCAGAATCAACCTAAAGGCGAGGCGTCTCTCGATGCCGCTCTTTTTTTAGGGTGGATGAAAAGACTGTTTACCGAAGAGGCTGAAATAGGGCTCTTTTTCATTCCTGAAGAAACTCTCATTTTAAGGTATCCCGATTTTTTGACTCAGTTAAGTCAATTCGTACCTGGTCACCTTTTCCTTCCCATCTCTCGAAGTTTTGAAGGGGCTGACGAAAAGCGCATTAACTCGATTGTTTCACTTTCGAAAGAGCTAGCTCTACCCCTGGTGGCCACGGTTCAGGCGCACCTTCATCATCCCGACCGTCGATATTTGCAAGATACGTTAACTGCAATTCGAGAGAATAAGTCGTTAGACGAGCTGGGTCGGCTTCTTTTTTCAAACTCTGAAAGACATTTAAAATCTCCCGAAGAAGTCGGCGCTCTATTCTCAGACTTGCCTCAGGCAGTTAAAAATACAGTTTTAATAGCCAGTGCCTGTCATTTTTGTCCAAGTGAGCTTCGTTATCGGTACCCGTCTGAGTGGATTCCAGAGGGAGAAACAGCCCACGACTATTTGAAACGTCTTACCTATGAAGGGGCGGGTAACCGGTATGGTAATTTCATTCCAGAAGATGTAGACCGCCAACTTCAACATGAACTTCAATTGGTGAATGAGCTTGGGTTTTCTGACTACTTTCTTACCATTTACGAGATTGTTGATTTTGCGCGAGAGCGAAATATTCTTTGCCAAGGACGGGGCTCGGCCGCAAATTCGGCAATTTGCTATTGCCTGGGAATTACAGCAATCGATCCGGTTCGCATGAATCTTTTGTTTGAACGATTTATTTCAGCAGAGCGGGGCGAGCCGCCCGATATCGATGTTGATTTTGAACACGAGCGACGCGAAGAGGTGATTCAGCATATTTATGAGAAGTATGGACGAGATCGTGCCGGGATGGTTGCAGCAGTAATTACCTATCGAAGCAAATCGGCGCTCCGAGACGTGGCAAAAGCGTTAGGACTGCTTCCTGAGAAAGCCGAACAATCAGCGGGGGCTCTTCGCCTGATTGATCAGATGAAGGGCGTTCCTAGACATCTTTCGATTCATTCCGGCGGCTTTACGCTTTCTGCCGACCCCATGATCGAGACCGTTCCAATCGAACCGGCTCGAATGGAAGGGCGAACCATTATTCAGTGGGACAAAGAAGACTTGTCAGCCATGGGGCTTTTGAAGGTTGATATTCTGGCGCTGGGAATGCTTAGCGCACTTCGAAAGTGTTTAAATGAGGTAGGGCTCGAACTCTACTGTGTTCCTGCAGATGATGCAAAAACCTATAAAATGATACAAGCGGGAGACACCGTGGGGGTGTTTCAGATCGAGTCGCGCGCCCAGATCAGTATGCTCAAGAGACTTCTTCCTAAGACCTTCTATGACTTGGTTATAGAAGTGGCGATTGTTCGACCAGGACCGATTGTAGGTGAGATGGTACATCCTTACTTAAGGCGCCGTCGTGGACTTGAGTCTTCCGCTAGTCCGCATCCCAAACTCGAGAAGATCCTGGGTAGGACGTTAGGAGTTCCTCTCTTTCAAGAACAAGTAATGAAGATGGCAATCGAACTCGCTGGATTTACCGCTGGCGAAGCGGATGAGTTGAGGCGCGCGATTGGCGCATGGCGATCGACTGGTTCAATTGAGAAGATGGGAAGAAAACTTCAAGACGGACTACTTAAAAGTGGATTGCCAGCAGAATTTGTTGAACGTGTCTTTGCTCAAATTCATGGATTCGCCGAGTACGGCTTTCCCGAATCCCATGCTGCTTCGTTTGCGCTGCTCGCGTATGCGTCCTCTTACTTAAAGTGTCACTATCCAGCTCAGTTTGTTTGGGCCTTGATTAACTCACAGCCCATGGGTTTTTACTCAGCTCACACACTGATCGACGAAGCGAAGAGAAATGGCGTTCAATTCCTTCCGGTAGACGTACAGAAGTCTGAGTGGGATTGTACACTCGAGAGACAGACCGATGGATCGCCTCCTCAAGTGCGGTTGGGTTTGCGGTTGGTCAGAGGAATGTCAAAAAATGAAGCCGAGGCATTACTTGAGGGTCGAAAGAGAGGGGGAGTGTTTCAATCGTTGGCGCAGTTGATTTATCGAGTGAAGCTTGATCCACGCATTTTAGAGCGCTTAGCGTTGGGTGGCGCATTTCGGTGTTTTGGTTTGAATCAGCGCCAGACGTTTTGGGAGATTTTGTCTTATCAGAGTGGAAGAGTAGAAGAAGTGCAGTTAAGTTTCTTTCAGTCTGCGCTCTTTACAGCGGCAGAGTCGTCTACTCAGTTTCGCGCTCTAACTACTGCGCAAGAGATCGAAGCAGACTATCAGTCTTATGGGGTTTCGACTCGAGGACACCCGATGGAAATTTTTAGACGAAGTTTAAGTCAGTCATGGAGTTCGCAAACCAGCCAAGGAGTCAAGAAATTCAGAAATGGAAGTCATGTAAAAGTTGCAGGGTTGGTGATCTCACGTCAGCGGCCACCCACCGCCAAAGGAACCGCATTTGCCACTTTAGAAGATGAAGAGGGATTCCTCGATCTCATTTTTCATAAGACTGTGATCGATCGATATGAAGATGTGTTTTTTGACCACGCTTTCTTAGGAGTTACAGGAAGCATCCAAATCGATGGAATTGCAATCAGTTTGATTGTCAGTAAAATTGAAGCTCTGAGTGTCTGAATTCTCGATAGACCTTTAATTCTTAGACGAAATGCTGAGTACGTCTTACTCAGTAGTTTAGAACTTAGATGTTTCGATAAATAAATAAGAGCTGTGTCTAAACTAACGATCTATAGGTATCTCCACGGCATTTCTCAACCTAAACTAAAAGAGTTGAGTGGTTTCGGCGGTGTGGCCTCACTGATTGGCAAGCAGTCTGCATTATCTTGTTCCGAGTTCACTAGAAAGGAACCCACACACACACACACACATGACGACTAAAAATAGATACTTTCCTAAAACTGCTCTTTTTCTTGCTCTCACCGCCGGATTCGCGGGGTGCTCAAAGCAAGCTCTTGATCCGAACGCTAATTTAAAAGCCATCAACGAGTATGTGGTCTCTGATCGATCCGAAAGCCTGAATTCGAATCTCACTCTTAACACAGAAATGTCCAAGTCCACCGAAGCGCGATTGGATAAAAAGCTCCTCAGGCAAGGGCAAAAACAGGATTCGATCCCCGGAGGTTTTCATCTAGGTGGAAGGCATATTACGACCAAGAGAATGGCTATGAAGGGCCAGCATAAATTGATCTCTGAGTTAAATGTATTTGATCAAGGTGCCGAGGCCCTTTGGCCAGGAAACCTGGTTCAGTCAGCCAAAATTCGCGAGGGAGTGCTTGATTCTGTAATGGCCCATCGCGCCCCGATGACCATTTCCATCGGCTCCAAGGGAATTGCTGAAGTGGGCAATAATCTGGGCCCGTCTTCTATTCGAATGGAGAGACCCTCATCTTCAGAATTCGCCGAAGCGCGAGTAAAGTTATTGGCGGATCACTTCAAAAGCAGTGGACAGTTTCAATGTGAGACACATCGGAGTAACTCAGTAGAAGAAGCCGCTTTTGGACTCGATATTGATGCACAATGGCTGGATGGAAGCCTGAAGGTGGATCTCGAGCATCGTGAGAAAGCAGATAAGCAGACTTACGTTGTTGAATGCACCGAAGACCTCTTCACGATTGTGGCCGACACTCCTCCCACGCCCAGCGCTGTATTTACTGCGGATCAATCTTTGGACGACCTCAAGGCGTCGTCCGATCCCCTAACAAACCCGATTGGTTATATTTCTAGTGTTAAATATGGCCGAAGGATTCTCTTTGTTTTCGATAGTTTTGATAATGAAAACTTTAACAGCCTTGCAATTAAAAGCGATTACGACGCAGAGATAAATTCGGCTACCATTAAAATGTCAGCTGAGAAGAGTAACTTTTCCGGCAAGTCGAACATGAAGGTCTTTGCTATGGGCCTTTCGCCAATCGCCAGAAGTCAAGTGGCTAAGAATCTTGGACTGAAAAATGATCTTGTACAGAATTTTATTGAAAACGACAAGGATGGCCTTGCATCGAATTTTGGGGTTCCCTTGTCTTATACTGTTAAGTACCTCGGGAATAATCAAACCATGCGAGTAGGTATTGCAGGGGTATTTCAAGATGTGATCACTGATTCTCAACGTACAGTAAATAGTCTTCAATTGTGTGCTGATAATGATGGTATCGAAGCTGGAACAGCGTTCTCAGCCGAAGTGGTGTTGCTTGATGGTACAAGTGTAAAGGTGCGATCTACCGAAGGCTTGAGCGAACATAGCTGTAAAAGTTTTGATTTTCCAGAGACAACAGTTGCAGATCTGGTGGGCAGAACCATGACCTACTGGTTGAATGACAAGCCAGGCGGCCGGGGTTTTGGTAGAAGTCAAGATGATGCTGAGCTTCAAATTATGCTTTTTTCTCCCGATCGAGTGCAGATGTTCGAGATCCAA
>CANJNU010000090.1 GCA_947475645.1 Bacteriovoracaceae bacterium
GCTCGATTTTACCTTTAGAACTTACCATCATAATTCCAACAGGAATCGTGGTAAAAAACTCTGTTAGCTCGCGTTCAGTCTTGCGCAACGCTGAAATATCGCGCCCCACGACACTGACCATATTTCCCTTGGTTTGTGCATTCACCACAAATGGGCTCAGCATCCAAAGAAAAGGTTTCGGTTCTCCGTCTGAACCAATCGTCGGCAACTCAAATTCGACCGTGGCAACGTTAGCTCCACCCGCCAGAACCTTCTGAATACTCGAAGTCATGATTTTCCAAACGTCTGGCTTAAACATGATCTTCAAATTTTGACCCAGCAATCGTTCATGGGAAACATTGAGCTCGATGGCGAGCTTCTTATTTCCCTTCATGATGGTTCCATTCATCTCCATCACAATGAAAAATCCGGGCATGCTATCCAAGATCGCATCGACGCGCGCCTTGGAGGACTCCATAATATTGAGAATCTGGTGACTGGCTTGTAAGTCTGTATTCGTATTGCTCATAGGAAGTCCACATCTCCCATGTCGGCCGTTTGACTCGATGCTGCTCGAGTGGTTACGTTGCCAACCGCTGCAATATCCATAACTTCAAAGTGACTGGAGCACACAAACTCTCCGCGCGACGAAATCACTTTCCATTGATCCTCGAACTGACTAAATCCATCGCCCCTTGGGAAAAACACTTCGTCGAAGCCGCGAGTGACCATGGGCAAACTAATGCCTACGATTACACCAGAATCCTGAAATTCTTTTTTAAGCGAGCCTGCAACAAGATTACAAAGCTCCTTCATAAAGTCGATCGCTTGAGGAGTGGAAATATCGGTAGGAGGCCTTGCATAAACATGCGTGGCTAGCTTCTTCGCTTCCTCCTCCATGAAGTGCACCTTGAAGGTGAGCTTTGCAGCCTTACCCGCTACCAGAATTAAGGTCATCCAGTGTCCGTACACCGAAAGATCGCCTTCGATGGGTTGGGTCGCGAAGTCGTCGATGCCCGCATAGTGTCTCGCCATTCCCAGGGAACGCGAGCGGATCATCTCTTTCACGCCAGCCACAAGTTCATGATTTACTGTGTTCAGATCGTTCATATTGGTCTCTCTTTATGCGGCAACTACAGCTGAATGCGGATCTCGCTCCCTTTTCCAACTACGCTGGTGAGATGAACGCTGCCACCCATACCCTCAATGGTGGACTTCACGACATCCATACCTACCCCACGACCTGAAACGTCTGTTACCTGCTCCTTGGTCGAAAACTCTGGGAGAAAAATAAGCTCGATTACTTGCTGATCACTCATTTTGGCCAACTCGGCTTCAGACTTCAAGCCCTTGCTCTTGGCTCGATCACGAATTCTCGCAGGGTTCATTCCCCGGCCATCGTCGCGAACCACGATAAGCGTCAATCCCTTATCCATATCGGAATTGATTTCAACTTCAATGGTTCCAGTATCACCCTTACCTGAAGCAGTGCGCTCTTCAGGCGTTTCAATTGCATGGTCCATCGCATTACGGATCATATGAACCAAACTGTCACAAAGCTTATCCAAATTCTCGCGGCTGAGTGTGAAGTCAGTACCCACTACCTTGAGTTGAGCCTTCTTGCTGAGCGCCCCAGCCAACTCTTCGACCATCGGAGAAAACCGTTGAATAGCTGGTTTTACGGCAACCTCGGTGAGTTTTCCGAACGCACGGCGGAGTTCCGTAACATCTACCTTCTTCTCACCGCTCTCATAGCGGGAGATCAGCATATCGAGTCCACTGTAACTCAACTCAGGAACCGCAACAGTCTTCGCTGCGCCTGCTCCGGCAGACTTGCTCATCTCCGAACCGAAGGATCGAATGAGACGATAAGCATCTAATTCACGAGTATAAAGAGGATTTAAAATACCCTGAACTTCAGTTTGAATCAAATCCACGAGCTGCTTCTTGAGACCTTTCAGTCCAGCTGCATCTCCTGAGTTCTGAACTACTACAACCAATCCTTCAGCGGACTCCACACCATCGGCCTCGGCCCTCAGCAAACCCCAACCACGAATGCTCCCATCCTTCAAGGCCAGGCTGCCAATCAACTTACCCAACTCCTGCGGCGCCAATCCCTGCTTAGAAGCATCCTGAAGTGCCTTGCCAATCCAAGTCGACGTAGGAGCCCCTGCCAAATCGTAACTGCCCGATCCATCATCGGGAATTTTCTTCAAAAACTGATCGAGATCAGTTTGAACCCCACGCGAGGCCCCAAAACGAGCCTGAAGTGCGAACGCAAGAAGCACCCACTTTAAAGACACCCCCAGAGCGACCGCCCCACCGTCTCCCTGAAGGACTCCCGACTTCACTGAATTCAGGATCGCCGATACAGTTTCGTTGCCGAAGCTTCGTGCAAAGCCAGAAGCGCGATCAGCGGCCTTAGCTAACTCATCTTTCTTCCCGGTCTTCACCACCTGGTGCAAACGACAGAGCGAAACGAAGAAGCTCGAAGCCGCCTCGCCTAGCGCGTCTACGGGTACCGACTCGACGGATTTCGCTGCCACCGTCAACATTTGGGAGCGAACCTGACTCCATGCACTCGCTGTGCTCATGCGACCCCTCCTGCATTCAACCACATATCTAACTCTTTTACTGCCGACTGTTCGCCCAAGCTTACAGCCAGCTGTTTACAACGTCCGACTTGCCGCTGCAGCGGCGCAAAGTCTGCATCACCATTCTGAGTTGCTGCCAATCGCGTCCATTCCGCATCCAGCTCGGTAAACATCTGATGCAACCGGAAGCGTAGCTTCTTCTCGAAATCGTTTTCAATTCTGAAAATTTGGCGACCTACATTAGCGTACTCAAGAATCACAGTCTGAACATGACTAATCGCCTCATGAAGCGCCTCAACCAAAGGCTGACGATCGTCGGTATCCGAATGTGTCTCGCTCCAGATTCGAATCGCATCACCCACGTTGTTCTCGACTTCGTGCGTAACCGCCGCAATTAACGTCATCTTAAAGACACGCGAGTTACCTTTAATTGTATGAAGCGCGCGAAGAAGAGGAACTTTCTCATCCATCGACTGAGTCAATCCATCGATTGAAACCGCCGCATCATCCATCAAACGGGCCATACCGCCAAAGTATTCAAGAATGCGTTCATTACTATTGGATGCCAGATCTTCGATAATCTGATTTCGACGACCGTTTTTCCGGCGTTCCTCTGCGATTTCGCGTTCCAAACGCTCCATATCAGTCACGTCTTGGATCACGAACATGACCTTTTCCAGGTTGCCGTTGTCATCCCACACTGGATTATAGGCAACTTTCAGAATCTTATTATCGGTCGGTGAGACTGCCTTTGCTCCGCGCCACTCAACACGACTGGGGAAGTTGTCTTCCATTAATGTCCACTGCATATCATCTTCGCCGAAGACTGCGGCCATCGCCGTATGAAGCCCAGCAGAGATTTCGCCTCGGGGATCGAGATCCTTATAAACCTGTTCGAGAACATTTTTTCCGACAATCTGTCCTTCAAAAACTGTTTCCGAAAACTTCGAAACAGGAGTGCCAACTTTTAAGTCGGGTCCAATTTGAAACACGGCCTGCTTCATGTTGTTCAACAAGTTAGCAATATTCTTTAACTCTTGCTTTAACTGGGCAGTTCTTTCTTCAACTGTCTTTTCCAAGTTCTTATTGATTTCAGCCAGATCTTCATCGCGTTTACGAATAGCGGCACTCATGTCGCCGAAGGCACTCGCAAGGATTCCGATTTCATCTCCGGTCGTGACGTCAACTTTTTGGTTGTAATCGCCGGCAGCCATTTTCTGAGCAATGGCGGTAAGGGTCTTTACGGGACTAGTAATCGCAGTACTGACGATCCAAGACACGAGAAGTGCGCCGATCAAGATAGCTAACGCTACGGTACCGATTTGACCGATCACATTACTGCGAACACTTTCACCTGTTTCGCGGGTAGCTTTTTGAGCCTTTGCGTTCTCGTTTTCCATGTTCTGAAGAACTAACTTAAGAGCTTGTCCTTCTTTCTCGATTTGGCGCTCCATAGCCCGAAGCGAGATGGTGTAACGAAGGTATCCAACTGGATTGCCCTTCTTTTTGGCATCAGCGATTTTTAAGGTTCCCATGCCTTTAAAGACGGGAGTCATACAATCGTAAATCGATCCCTCGACACGCTCGCCGTTACGCTCAACCCACGACATCCGGCCTTCACGGATCTTCGACCCATCCAAGCTCAACAGAGTGAGCGCTTCTGGATCTGGGACACTCATCATTCCCTTCTTGGTCTTACCCTTCCAGGCTTTAGTCTTTCTATCGAATTCAATCGGTAGTTCAAGTCCGTCGGGAAAACCGGGATTAAATACTGCCCAAGCCTTGAGGTTACCATCTTCAACCACAAAGAATTCGGCAAGGATGAGATCGTTGTCGCGAGTAAAGGTCTTCTTTAGGAAGTCTCTGACCGCACCGAAAGAGTTATCCTCCAGCATGGGAGTTAAAGTGCCAGCATCCTTATCCATGAGCTGCTGACCTTTTTTCTGCATCGAAGTCTCAAAAATCCCCCGGATATTTTGAACATTCGATTGAGAAACGTTGGTTAGCGCAGCCTTTACAGACTCGGCCCGTTGATTACTCAAGTCGATAAATCGATCTCCAAGAGTCTTCAACCCACCGCTACTAATCCACAACAACACGCTAATAGTGATAACCACTAGAGCAGAGCCGAAAATTAGGAGTTTGGCTTTTAACGATTTCAGAGGATTCATTCGAGGACCTTCACACCGGATAGATTTTCGTTCTTCAGCTTCACGCCAGCGGCTTCGGCCTTGGACCTGTTCAGAATCTTATTCACCGATACAACGCTCTCAATTCCAACTTCTTCCGGATTCGCCCCGTCCTTAATGATGGACTCGATTTGCTGAACTGCCTGACCGGCCATATCCACTAAGTTTGGAGTAATTGCGAAGGAACCGAAGTCGATCTGTGTCTTAACCAAAGCCTCAGCTTCAACCAGATAAGGAACCTTACCTTCGGCCGCCGCAGGCTTCCAAAGCTTAGATAACCAATCCTTCTTCGGGCCATTCAGAAGTACCGAATCAAGCACCATCCAGAACACATCACAAACGCCTCCGGCGGTGACCTTCGCTAGGTTGTCCTGCAACGTCTTTTCCATCACTTCCGGAGCAGTTCCAGCGCCTTCGATCTCCATCGCAATTAACTGAATTCCTTCCTTCTTGAGCTGCTCGGTCGCCACGTTCACACGCTCTTGCGAGATGCTCTTACGATAGGCTACGCAAACCTTCTTCAAAGGACTGGAGACGATGTAACGATACTGCGTAACCAGGGAGTAAGCAGGAGACTCGTAAGCAATACCCGAGAACTCCTTATTTCCC
>CANJNU010000091.1 GCA_947475645.1 Bacteriovoracaceae bacterium
CATCGACTTTCCAAGCCCGCTCAAGTTGCAGATCCATACTCGAATGATAGTGGAGCCCCCTCTTTTTTGACCCCATTTTTATTGTATCTCCTTCCCTTTCTTGATACGCGGCGTGTCATGTTAAGAACGAAGCCACTTCTTGGGACATTTTTTGTCACTCTTTTATGCCTCTTTGGAGGATCAGATTCGATTCAGGCCGCGACCCAGTTTGAGTGGAACGGAGTTGTAAGCACGAACGCTGCCCAAGAGGCGTGGCTAATTTTTGAGGGTGAAGTTCGAATTCAACACGACTTTCAGCCCAATAAAGAAATGATTCGTGAAGCAATTCACCAACAAATTCATTATCTTCCAGGCCCAATGCAATACCCACACGACGGGGGCTATGCAACCACCGGTCACGACTTCGGTCTCTCCAATATTCGTATACGCAAAATCAACTCAGAATCCTCGATATGGTACGTTCAGTATCATTATCAGGGATTAGTATTGGCCCCCACCCCTCTCGCATCTAAAAAGACCATTTATTTAGCCGTCGAACCCAGCAAGCTCTACCAGGCCACCTTAGATCCAAAGAGTGAACATAACCCATGTACCGACGAGCAACTTCAGAGCGAGGACGACCTTTGGCACTTTTGGTCGCCCGAGCGCCCAGGTTGCAAACTCAAAAAGGACATCGACTACATCGAGGTGATCGCGCAAGTTTCTGGCATTGCTTCGCGTTCATTAAAACGTCCCGAATTTGAACGAATGATGGACTCGAAAGGCGTGATTCGGGTTTCGATGTTGTTTGGGCTGAACGATCCGGTGGAGAATGCAAATCCGGTGCGGTCGATCGACATTGCTGCAAGGAACTTTCAACACTATCAGAACGAGCTTCTGCTTGCAGGATTTGAGCGCACCCAACATTCAGATTTTCAAGTGAGGATGAACTCCTACGAAGAGTCTTACGAGAAGACCTATAGTGCCACGCCCGATAGACCTGTGAAGAAGGTCGAAATTCAGCTCTTTCTAGGAAGCTCAAAGAATAGAAGCCCTCGCTCGAAGCGCTTCTCTATTCGACTTAAAGAGGCCTTCGAAAAGAGCGCGCTCGTGATCTACGACGGACACTCCGGTTTAGGACGCAACCTGAGACTCTCGGCAATTCGAAACGAACATGACATTCAGATTCACTTTGATTCCAATCGCTACCAAATTTTTATGCTAGACAGCTGCAATTCATATGAATATTGGAAGCGCGAATACTTTGCGACCAAAGCTTCTGGAAGAGATCCTGTGGGAAGTAAGAATCTTGATCTTATTGTAAACGGACTACAAAGTCAGTTCATGACCGGAGCATCAAGAAGCGGTATTTTATTGAGAGCACTCGATCGGTGGATCTCTACCGGTCAATTTACGAGTTATGCCGAGATTATCGATCAGTTCGCCGATTCAGGTAGTTATCCCGTTGTACTGGGCGAAGAGGACAATCCTTCACTCTGATTCAATTTCTTGGTCTACAAAACCCGACACCCAAGCGCGCGCCTAAGCTATCTGGAAGAGTGAGAGCATCAACCATGCCCCCCCATCAGAAAAGGCTCGGCCATAAACTTAAGGTCGCGCACCTTCGAACTCGTCTCGAAAAATAGTTCGGCAGCTTGCCAAAGTTCGACGGGCTCTGTGAGCGAAAAAACCTTACTCCGAAATTCACTCGAACCAGGGAATCCTGCCGAGTACCAAGACAAAAACTTTCGAGCATGAATCATAGCGGGCCGAGGCTCGTACATCTCATGCAAATAGCCACGAAGGTCAGAGAGCATCTTTAAATAGTCCCCAACCAACGGAAGTTCAAAAGTCTCGCCTTTCCATAAGGCATAGGCCTGCTCAAAAATGAACGGATTTCTTAATGCTCCACGACCAATCATCACCGCATCAACTCCGTAGACGCGCAATCGTTGCACCGCTTGCTCGGCAGTAACAACATCTCCATTTCCGATGATCGGCAGAGGACTCTTGGCTTTGACATCACCGATAAATTCCCAATCGGCCTCGCCACTATAACCCTGCGCTCGCGTGCGTCCATGAATCGCCACCCATTTCACACCCACATCGGCGGCGACTCGAACAATTTCGAGTGCATTTCGAGATTGAGCATCCCAGCCCGTTCGAATTTTAATGGTGACAGGAATATTGCAACCCTTCACCATGGCCTCGAGCGTTTTACCCAATTCGACGGGATTGCGACACATTGCCGCGCCCGCTCCCTTTTTTACGACTTTAGGAACCGGGCAACCCATATTCAAATCAACGAAGTCAGCCCCGAGCTTTTCGACATATTGACAGGCTTTCACCAAATGATCGGTTTCTTCGCCAAAAATCTGAAGTCCGATTCGACGCTCGTCTTCATGAAAACGAAGTAAATCGAAGGTTTTCTTACTGGCATACTCAATTCCCGTAGCCGAAACCAGCTCTGAGATAACAACCGCACTTTCACGTTTTCGCATGAGCCGACGAAACGCGGAGTGCGTAATGCCAGCCATGGGTGCCAGAACAAACGGATGATCAATCTCAAAAGGGCCTAACTTCGCCATGAATTCAAACTGCCTTTAATTCTTGAGAGCTTCGATTTCAGAGCGCACTTTGGGCGCGTCTTTCGTAAGGTTCTCGCATCCATTTTCGGTAATCAAAATATCGTCTTCAATGCGAATTCCAATATTACGATATTCTTCTGGAACGTCACGATCGCCCGGTTGAACATAAAAGCCCGGCTCGATCGTCAGGAACATTCCTGCCTGCAGCTTACGAGGCTCGCCTTTTTGAGTATAAAGGCCCACATCATGAACATCCATACCTAACCAGTGGCCGGTATTGTGCGGATAGAAGCGCTTATACGCAAGCGACTGAATCATATCTTCCAGATTACCCTTCATCAGGCCCAGCGAAAGCATGCCGTCAGTTAATACCTCGACGGCTTTTCGATGAATGCCTGGCATCGTTGCCCCCGGACGTGCCATCTCAATACATGCCATTTGCGCCTTCAAGACCAGATCGTAAAGTTTGGCCTGGCCAGATGTGTATTCGCGGCCAATAGGGAACGTGCGAGTGATGTCAGAGGTGTAATACTCAAACTCGCCGCCTGCATCGACGAGCAAAAGTTCGTGGTCACGTAGAATATCGTTATTCGCTCGGTAATGAAGGCACGCTGCATTCACGCCGCCTGCAACAATACTTCCGTAACCCACACGCTGCGAACCATTTCTACGGAAGGTATAATCAATCAGAGCTTCGATTTCGAATTCCTTCATTCCGGGACGAACTTCTTTCATCGCCGTTCTATGGGCCAGGGCGGTGAGTTCACACGCTCTGCGGATCATCGGAAGTTCTTCGGGAGTTTTAAATAAGCGCATCTCACCCAAAACTTCGGCAGGATCAACGATCGGAAGAAGCGCTTTTCCGCTGCGTCCCAAACTCTTGCGTGCGCGCTCCAGTGAATTCAACACGAGCTCATCGCTCTCACGCATCATTCCGATACGGTAGAATACTTTTTCTCCACGCTTTAAAAGATCGGGGAGTCGCTTGGAAAGCTCATCAATCGGATAAGCTTCATCGACCCCAAAGACAGAAACCGCACCCTCAACGCCGTACCGCTCGCCTTCCCAAATTTCTAACTCGGGATCGCGCTTGCGCACAAAGAGAATCGATTGATAGCCGCCGCTGCCCGACGTAGGAACAAGAACGAGATAAGATTCGGGTTCTTCAAAGCCAGTGAGGTAGAAAAAACTACTTTCTTGACGAAACGGATAGTGAACGTCGGGGTTACGCAGTACCTCAAGGCTCGAGGGGAATAAAAAGATCGCCCCAGGCTGAGACTTCATTAAGGCATCACGACGTTTTTTAAAGAAAGCAGGCACTTGCTTGAGCAGCATGAATTCTAGACCTCTTTATGACTTTTGACTTTTGACTTTTGACTTTTGACTTTTGACTTTTGAAATGATGCTCAGCCTTTACTAAAAATCGAAGAAAAGGCCAAGCCCTTAGAACAGTAACAGAAGACCCCAACTTAAAGAGGCAAGGAAGGCAAAGATTCCCCTTATCAAAACAATTCCGTTCACTTACACTCGCCCTATCCTTTTCGCATCCCCGCTGTTTGAAACCCCTGAGTTTAAGGACAAGGTAAAATGTTGAATCTCAAGACCGCCACAGCTCTTCTTGCTCTTCTTTCGGCGTTCACATCAGCCTACGCGGGCGTTGCCACGAACCAGGAGATTGCCCAAACCTACGCAACCCACTATATGCATCAAGGCCAACTCGAGGACGCCATTGATGTGCTGAGGCAGCAAATTACAGCCGACCCCAAGGATACCTCCTCAGAACAGCTTCTTGGCCTCATCGCCTTAGAACGCCAAATTTGGTCGCTCGCCCAAAGAAGCTTCGAAAGCGTCATCAGAAAAACACACGGAACTGATCAGCAAATTGCCCGCTACTACTTAGCACAGTCTATTGTACCCCAGGGAAAAGTCGACCAGGCTATTCAGATTCTTGCCGCCCTTCGCAGCGACCCTTTCATTGGAGATTCAGCTCACGAAGCATACGATCGCCTCAAGTCTGGAAGCCGCGAATTTCCTCTTTTGTCGGTAACCCCCGAGTCAAGCTGGCAGGCGGGTATCGACTTGCTAGCGGGCTACGATTCGAACGTGCTTCTGGTGGCAGATGCCAACTTAGCTGCACAAACTGACACCCACACTGCAAGTCCTTACACGACCATTGCCGGACGCTGGATGCGCATCCAACCACGAAATGCGAACCGCTCGTGGATGTATGGCCTGAATGGTTCGTTTACCGGATACACGGTTGCCGAAGCCAAGGACTTCAACACCCTATCGGGGGCAATTTCCTTTGACTCGGTGCCTGGCCAGGCTACCCTACTGGCAAGAGCAGTAACCCACTCCTATGGAATGGAGTTTTCGGGTTCCTACTTAAATACAAGCGGCTACCAGTTTTTTAATTGGACTGACTCCTTGCGTTATCGCGGCCTTTGGAGAATGAGTTCTACCCAACAACTGGACTGGGAACTCGCAATTCGATATCAAAAGTATTCAACAGCCTCAGTAAGCGACACAACCTTGAACGATCGATCTGGACCTGGTTTACGCCCCCGGTTGAACTATCAGGCGCGGCTAGGAAAAGGCGTCTTCTCGACCGGCCTGCAATACGAACAAAATTTCGCAATAGGCACGAACTACGCTTCGCGCACTTGGGGAGTTCCGGTGGGATACGCTTTGCCGGCGCTGTTTTGGAAAACCACACTGAGTGTGAACGCCGACTTCAACTCGATCGCTTATGCCCAGAGCACGACGAATCGCGCAGACAACAACTATGGCGGTGG
>CANJNU010000092.1 GCA_947475645.1 Bacteriovoracaceae bacterium
GGCGACGACGTTTTTGACGTTTTTTGGACCTTGCTGTGCTTCATTCCGTAACCGAAATACACGACGAAGCCAATCACCAGCCAAATGATCATTCGCATCCAAGTATCGAACGGCAGTCCTGACATGACCCAGAGGCAAGACACAGCTCCCAGAATACCCACAGGCCAGGCTCCAATTACCCTGAACGGACGTTTCACATCAGGATGAGTAACTCGCAAGATGGGCACACCGATGCAGACCAGCACAAACGCAAGCAGAGTTCCGATTGAAACCAACTCACCCACCAGGCTCATCGGCATCACACCGCCACAAAGGGAGATGAAAATGCCCGTTACCCAGGTGGCTACATGGGGGGTGCCAAAGCGCGTGTGGACCTTGTCAAACCAAGGAAGTAGCCCATCTTTCGACATCGAGTAGAAAATACGAGTTTGTCCCATCGTCAAAACCAGAATGACTGAAGTAAGACCAGAAATTGCGCCCACTTTCACAATAAAGGTGAAGATCTTTTGCGCTTCGACAGACCATCCACGCAAAGCCACAATTCGATCAATACCCACCGCAACTGGATCGGACACGCCCAGCTCCTGATAAGGAACCACACCCGTCAATACAAGGGCCATTAAGATATAAAGAATCGTGCAAACCACCAACGAAGTCAGAATGCCAATCGGCAAATCGCGTTGCGGATTCTTACATTCTTGAGCTGTCGTCGAAACCGCATCGAACCCAATATAAGCAAAGAAAACCACACCGGCACCGGTAAGAACGCCCGGGAACCCGTAGGACATCATACTTTTACCGTCATGCATGATTTCGCGTGCGGCAGGAATGAGACGCCCCCAACCTTGAACAGTCGCGTCTGCAATCCAGTTCGCATCGTTCACCACGCCCCAACCCAGCGCAATGAAGGTTAGAATAATAGAAACCTTCACCACAACAATCACGTTATTGACGACGGCGCTTTCTTTAATTCCACGAATTAGAATCGCCATAACCAACAGTGCCACACAGCTTGCCGGCAAGTTCCACATTCCAGCAACTGCTGAACCGTCATTCAACGTCACCATTTCCCAGGGGCCCTTCGTTAATCGAATCGCCCAATCAGAAAAATTGATTCCCAAAGTCTTGTGAAGCAATGAATAGAGATACCCCGACCAAGACGCGGAAACTGTCACTGCACCGAAGGCGTACTCCAGAACCAAGTCCCACCCAATAATCCACGCAATGAGCTCGCCCATAGTTGCATAGGAGTAGGCGTAAGCCGATCCTGAAACAGGAACCATAGCAGCCATTTCGGCATAACAAAGGCCAGCGAAAGCGCAGAGAATTCCGCCGATTACAAAACTAAATACAATTCCTGGACCGGCGTAATTTGCTGCAGCGGCACCTGTGAGCGAGAAAATCCCAGCTCCGATAATTCCGCCAATTCCCAGCATGGTGAGATTGAAGGCATTCAGCGTGCGCTTCAATGCTCCTTGCTCCTCGGCAATTTGCGGATCTCCAGCGTCCTTAATAATCTGGTTCAGGTTTTTCTTTTTAAAAAGCTGGTTAAAAAGCTGGAACTTAATCGGCTCTGCCATAGGCATTCTCCCCTATATTCTTCGATATAAAGTTTGACTATGAGGGCTAGCCCCCCTCCTGCCAAGCAAAATCAAGGACTTACATGGCGCGTAAAGTTCAATTAAATGTTCATTTCAAATTTTAAAATGGTTAATTGATTCTTAAATTTTTAAGCACTAGAGTACAAAAATGACATCAGCCAAGCCTACCCCTCTCACCGCAACAGAGCACGATGTGCCCTCTCGCGATGGGGCCAAAGACTCCGCCAAAGAGCGCTTACGAAGAGCCGCTGCGCCCCTTTTTGCAGAGCGCGGTATCGACGGTGTGAGCGTAAAAGAAGTGGCCGATGCTGCTGCAATGAACATCTCAGCCGTGAGTTACCACTTTGGCGGTAAAGAGGCGCTCTATTTGAACTGTCTCGAACAATTCGGTGAACAAGAGCTGCACACGATCGAGAAGCTTCTGCAGCCCTCTTCTACCCTCGAAGAATTTAGGCTTCGCTTGCGCCTATTTCTTGACGAGATTATCTCGGCTCATTTACGCGAACCCAGTGCCTCAAAGATGCTCTGGAATGAGGTGGATCAAGGATTTCCTCATGGCCATGAGGTTTTCAAAAACACCTTTGCGAAACTTTTTCTCACTTGGGTTGCATTCATCGATCATGCAACACAATCCAAATTTCTCAGGCAAGACCTCGACGCACAGACAACGGCGGGTATTATTATCGGAGCACTTTCACACTGCTTGCGCACTGACAAAGTCGGAGCGATGTTCTTCGGACGGTCGATCACTCGTACCGAGGATCGCGAGCGCCTTCTCCATCATTTAATTGAGATCAGCCTCTACGGCATTCTCCCGCCCCACGATTCAGAGAGGAAATAGATATGCATACCCTCAGCCTCATCGCTCTCCCGTTCATCATTCTCACAGCACTCAGCTCCAGCGTATTAGCAGCTCACGAAAATCTTTCGCTTGAGGCGTTTATAGAACAAGTCAAGAGTCAGAACCAAGCCGTAAAAGGCGCACTCACTACGGTGGAGGGTGCGAATCTGAAAGAAGATGAGAAAAATATATCTACCTCTTGGATCGGCTTCGCTACCTACTCGTACACAAAAGACGCTAAGCCCCCTACCCTCCCTTTCTTTAATTTTGATTTTCAGAATTCGGGTGTTTTTGCAGTAGGAGTTAGCAAACAAACTTCGTTTGGTTTGAATACAAAACTCTCGTATAATGTGCTGAATTTAGCCTACCAAAACTTTCTCAGCGCCGGGTCCCTGATACCACTTCAGATTCAGAATTATAATAACGGACTGTCTCTCGATCTCTCTCAATCGTTATGGTCAAACGCATGGGGTAGGGGAACTCGAGCAACCGTGGCGCTGCAGGATTCACAGAATCACGCAATACTTTACCAAAATCGCTTTGGAGTACGGATGGCACTTCTCGATGCCGAGGGCTCTTATTGGAAATTGGCCACGATGCGCCAAGCGGTGCGCCTCACACGACAGAATCTCGAACGCTCACACAAGATTTATGATTGGAGTGCTCGCCGCGCGAAACTACAACTGGCCGATCGAAGCGATGAATTACAGGCGCTGGCAAATCTGAACGCGCGCAAGCTCGACCTGCAGCGAGCAATCGATGATGAAAAAGCCGCTTCCAGAAACTTTAATACTCTGCGCGGAATCCAGGAAAATGACGTTAAAGATGAACTGATTACACTTACGCCTAACGCCGTATTAGAGATGAAAGCATCCCCCCGTGCCTTGATGCGCGATGACGTGAGAGCAGCATTTCACCAAAGCCAAGCAGCTCATGCTGCCGCACAGACCGCCATCGAGAAAGAGACTCCTTTACTCGATATTTTTGGCACATTCGGAATGAATAGTCGCGACGCAGCTCTAACCACAGCCCTGAATAAGAGCCTTAGCCTTGACAAACCCACCGGAACCATCGGAGTTCGCTTTCAGTCTTCACTCGACTTTAAGACCCTAGGGAATTCGCGAGCTGGATACAAAAAAGATCAAGCTGCGGCCGAGTTCAATTACGAGCGGAAAGTGTTCGAGCAAGACCGCGCTTGGAGCGACTTAAACGAACGATTGGATGAGGCTCGTCAACGCTTGCTACTGACGCGAGAACTCGAGAAGATTCAAAAAGAAAAACTAGAAAGAGAACGCTCCCGACTCGAAGCGGGACGCTCAACAGCCTTCCAAGTCTTGGCCTTTGAAACCGATTTCGCAGTTTCGGAGCTGTCCACGCTTCAAACCCAAAGCGAAGTATTGGGAATCTTAACCCAAATGAAGTTGTTCGGAGAAAGTTTATGAACTTAGCAGATCTATCTATTCGCCGTCCTATTTTTATTACCTGCCTTATTCTGTTGATGTTGGCCGTTGGATTTCTTTCGATGTCAAAACTGGGGGTTGACCTCTTTCCCGACGTTACCTTCCCTGTGGTCACGGTCACCACGCCCTATCCAGGAGCAGGACCTGCCGAAATTGAAACTCTGGTCTCTAAGCCTCTCGAGGACGAAGTAAGCACCCTTGCGGGAATTAAACGCCTGACTTCTTATAACCGCGAAGGATTTAGCCGACTCATTGCCGAGTTCACCATGGAAACGGATGTGAAGTACGCAGAACAGCAAATTCGCGATCGCATCGGTAGCGCAAAACGCAAACTTCCGATCGACATTAAAGAGCCTATTATTCGACGAATAGATCCTTCGGATCAACCCATCATCTCGCTGTCAGTTCAAGCCGATTTGCCGCCGGGAGAACTCTACGATCTGGCTAATGAAGTGATTCGCCCCCGCCTTGAACAGGTCAATCAAGTGGGACTGGTTGAAGTGATCGGCGGAAGAAAACGTGAAATTCACGTAGCGCTCGATCGCACCAAGTTAAAGAATCATGAAATGTCGGCGATGGCAGTTCAGAACCGCCTCGCAGCAGCTGGAGAGAATGTTCCCCTCGGCAAAACCCAAATTGGAAAAACCGATCTCGTATTTCGCGCTCTAGGAGAATACCGGTCGTTAAGTGACATCAAGAACACCATTATTAGCTTTTTTGGTAATGATGTTCCCACCACAGTGGGTCAAGTCGGAACTGTTGTCGATACGCTTGAAGACGAGAACACCAAAGCGTTCATGAATGGCAAGACCTCGCTGTTTATTTACACCTTCAAGCAATCGGGGTCGAATACGATCGCAGTTGCCGATGGATTGAAGAAGCAACTGGCCAAGATTAATGCTGAAATGGTGAATCAACCTGGAAAGCCTACTTTAAATATCGTTCGCGACAGCAGCGTGTGGGTTAAGGTTAACGTCGACGACGTAAAAGAGTCCATCACGATTGGAATTACACTTGCGGTCGTCGTGGTTTTTCTCTTTTTAGGAAGCGTACGCTCCACCATTATTACCGGCCTTGCTCTTCCGAACTCTCTCATCGGTGCCTTCATTCTGATGCAGTTTGCCGGGTTCACCATCAACATTATGACCCTACTGGCCCTTTCGCTGTCGGTCGGACTCTTAATCGACGACGCGATTGTGGTTCGAGAGAATATTTTCAGACACATCGAAATGGGAAAAGACCCAAAAACGGCCGCACTGGAAGGAACTGCAGAGGTGCGCCTTGCTGTGATCGCAACAACACTTGCAGTGCTGGCAGTATTCGGTCCGGTAGGCTTTCTGAAAGGCGTTGTGGGACAGTTTTTTCGACAATTCGGACTGACTATCTGTTTCGCGATGGCCATCTCCCTCTTCGACGCATTAACGATCGCGCCGATGCTTTCGGCA
>CANJNU010000093.1 GCA_947475645.1 Bacteriovoracaceae bacterium
AACCAATATTGATACAGGCCTCTTCAATGCCATACAAGTAGCCGCCATTGAAGCGTTGCGACAATCTGAGCCATTCGCTACACAAATGAGAAAGCTCTACCAGGAGCGCCGCGACATTTTGGTGCCGGCACTTCAACAGGCGGGCCTTCGCTGCTTCGATGCAAAAGCAACGATCTATGTTTGGGCCAAATTGCCCCAAGCGTTGGAGGGCAAGAAGTCTTCCGAGCAGTTCGCGATCGATCTGATTCGAAACCAAGGAATCGTTTCGACTCCAGGTACCGGATTTGGAGCGGCGGGTGAGGGTTACGTTCGTTTCACCCTGTGTTCTGACGTGCAAGTTCTTAAACAAGTTGCCGAAATCCTCAAAGCATCGTTATAACTAGGGCATAAGTAGGCCTACATAAGTGGGGCAATACGGAAGGCGAAAGACCATGAATATTTACGTTTGTATTAAACAAGTACCCGACACCGAGACAAAAATTAAGCTCAACGCTGACAGCAGTTGGATCGATACCGCAGGCGTGAAATGGATTATGTCTCCCTTCGATGAATTTGCTGTCGAAGAAGCTCTTCGATTGAAGGAAAAAAACCCAGGAAGCACCGTAACTGTACTCTCAGCCGGACCCGCTCGAGTCATCGATTCGATTCGCACAGCTTTAGCGATGGGTTGCGATAGCGGGGTGCATGTAGAGATTGCCGAGACGGCCGACAACAATCTTGCTGCGAAGGCTTTAGCTGGCGCCTTGAAGAAAGAGGCCCACGTAGACATCGTATTCTCAGGCAAAGAGGCGATTGATGATGGTGCGGCACAGACCAGCCAACTGATTGCCGAATATGTAGGAATTCCCTACGTTACGGTTGCCCTGAACGCAGAGTACGGTTCGACGGTGAAGGTAAAGCGCGAAATTGAGGGAGGCGCATTCGAACTCTTTGAAGCACCGATGCCGCTTCTCATTGCTGCCCAAAAGGGCATGAATGAACCCCGTTACGCAAAGCTTCCCGAAATTATGAAGGCCAAGAAGAAGGAAGTAAAACTTCTCAAGATGGCTGACGTCGGCGTTTCTGAAACTGACCAGAAGATTCGTTATAGAAATCTCCAATTGCCTCCGCCAAAACAGGCCGGCAAGAAAATCGCGGGCGATCCTGCCACTCAGGCAAAAGAGTTGGTTCGTCTGCTGCACGAAGAAGCGAAGGTGGTGTGATCATGGCTAAAGTATTTGTCATTGCAGAACACAGAGACGGTCGGCTAAAAAAGGCTACATTTGAGCTTCTGGGCGCCTCGGCAGCCGCAGGAAACGAAACGCACGCAATTCTATTAGGCGAAGGTGTGGCCGGACTTGCTACAGAGCTTGGACACAATGGTGCACAGACGGTTCACGTCGTGGAGAACGCGGCATTGAAGTTCTATACTTCCGAAGCCTATTCGAAAGTAATCGTCGAGATTTTGAAAAAGCACACTCCTGATGTGGTGCTGGCAAGTCACACCCCAACGGGTCGCGATCTCATGCCTTGCGTTGCAGCTCGCATGAACGTGGGTCTGGCAAGCGATTGCACTCAACTTGCGTTCGAAGGAGCAAAAATTAAGGTACGTCGTCCGGTGTACTCGGGTAAGGCTACGGCCGAGGTCGAATTTTTGGCTTCAGGCCCTCAAATGGCCACAGTTCGTCCCAATGCCTTGGGTGTGCCCAAGGCCGATTCGGCACGCATTGCTAGCGTTGTAGCCGAGACGGGTAATTTCGCCGGACTGCTCACTCAAGTCACTGACGTGGTGAAGGGCTCAAGCGCCCGCCCCGATGTAACAGAGGCTTCGATTGTGGTTTCTGGCGGAAGATCCATGAAGAGCGCCGAGAACTTCAAGATTCTTGAAGAACTGGCGGATATTCTCGGGGCGGCTGTAGGTGCATCACGTGCTGCAGTTGACTCGGGCTACCGTCCTCATCGCGACCAAGTGGGCCAAACCGGAAAAGTGGTCTCGCCCTTACTGTACATCGCCTGTGGCATTAGTGGCGCTATTCAACATTTAGCGGGAATGAGAACATCCAAAACCATCGTGGCCATCAATCAAGATCCCGATGCTCCGATTTTTCAAGTCGCTGACTATGGCGTCGTGGCCGACTTGTTTGCCGTGGTGCCAGCTTTGAAGGACGAGTTCAAAAAACTCAAAGATCACTAATCCTCATCGTCTTCAAGGAAAGATTAAAAGGAAGACCACCATGACCTGGCAAACATTTGCATTCCTCATCGTCGCAAGCGGCGCATTCGGATACTCAGGATACCGCTTTAGCATTCTGTACAAATTGATGAAGCACCATCAAGGCAAAGCATTTCGCCTGAATAACCTACCAGCTCGGATTCAAACAGTCATTATAAACATATTGGGCCAGCAAGCTGTTCTAAAAAAAAGAGCCGCCGGCATCATGCACACGACGATCTTCTGGGGATTTATTCTGATTAGTTTGGGAACGGTCGAGCAATTCATCTCTACCCTCTACGCCCCAGCTAACTTCGAATTTATAGGTCAGAATCTTTATAGCCTTCTCGTTAAAGTGCAGGACTTCTTCACCGTCGCCATTCTCGTAGCGATTGCATACGCGTGTTACCGTCGTTTTGTGATCAGGCCCGAGGGCTTGGGAAAGTCTCGCGACGCAAACATTGTTCTTACATTCACGGGCGCACTCATGGTGGCCATTCTATTCATGAATGCATTCCACATTCTCGGGCAACAGCCCTGGTACGCTTCGGCGATGATTTTTTCAGAACCCTTATCACGGTGGATAGCCAACCTGAACGCTTCCCAAGAGACTTACGCAAGCCTAGGCACCTTTTTCAAATGGGTCCACATGCTCATTGTTCTAGGTTTCTCGATGTACATTCCCAGTTCTAAACATCTCCATATCGTAGCCGCTGGTCCGAACACGTTCATGCGAACCCTATCGCGTGAAAAGGGAATGAAGAAAATTAACTTTGAGGAAGAGGGTATCGAGCAGTTCGGCACGGGCAAGGTAACCGACCTAAGCTGGAAGGACGTTCTCGACTATTATTCGTGTACGGAATGTGGTCGCTGCCAAGACCTCTGCCCGGCCTACAATACTCAAAAACCTCTCTCTCCCAAGGCTCTTATTTTAGACCTAAAAGAGAACATGTACCGCAATAAGCAAGCCATCTTGGCCGCCGACTATGCCAGCGTTACGCATGTCATCGACGAGCACGTTACCGAAGACGTAATCTGGGCCTGCACCAGTTGTCGCGCCTGCGAGATTGCTTGTCCGGTGTTCATTGAGCATACAGACAAAATTTATGACATTCGAAGAAGTTTGGTGATGATGGAGGGCCGCCTTCCAGCAGAGGCCCAAACCGTGATGAAGAACATGGAGAACAATTTCTCTCCGTGGGCGTTCTCACCGTCGGATCGCGCAAACTGGGCAGAGGGAATGAATATTCCCACGATGGCCGAGGATTCGAACGTAGAGGTTCTACTTTGGGTAGGGTGTGCGGGGTCTTACGACGATCGCAACAAGAAGGTGCTTCGATCGTTTAGTAGTTTATTGAGAAAAGCGGGAGTGAAGTTCTCAATTCTCGGAACCGAGGAGCAGTGCACAGGCGATGCTGCTCGCCGCATAGGAAACGAGTACCTCTTCCAAACACTTGCACAGGCCAACATCGACACCTTAAATCGCTATCGGGTAAAGCAGATTGTTACCGCCTGTCCTCATTGCTTCAATACACTCAAGAACGAGTACAAGGACTTTGGCGGAACGTACGAAGTCTTCCATCATTCGCAGTATTTGGCTCGATTGATTCAGGAAGGCAAGATTAAGCCAACCAAAGCGTGGGACGAAACCATTACTTTCCACGACAGTTGCTATCTGGGTCGGTGGAACAATATTTACGACCAACCTCGTAGTGTACTTCAGTCACTTCCCGCTGCACGAGTTGTCGAGATGAAGAACCACCACGATGCTTCGATGTGCTGCGGGGCCGGTGGCGGAAGAATGTGGATGGAAGAGAAGATCGGCCAGAAAATTAATGTGGCCCGTACCGAGCAAGCGCTCGAGACAAAAGCCGGAATTGTGGCCTCTTCGTGTCCCTTCTGCATGACCATGCTCACCGACGGCGTAAAGGGCAAAGATATGCAGGAGAAGGTGAGAGTATTGGACATTGCTGAACTCTTAGACCAGTCCGTCTAAGGACCCACTCACTCAAGCGCTGATCTTAAAAGGGCCTGAGCGTCGCGTACGTTCAGGCCAAGCGTCGTTTTATACCACTCTTGAACTGCCTCGGGCGCTGATTCGCCTGAGTGTGCGCGTAGACACAGTTGAGCTCGATTCCCTGCCTGCGCCAAGCTACCTCCCAGTCCACCCGCAGAACAGTAGGCCTCATCCCAAAGCTCGCTGCCTCTTTTCGTAAATCCATCCACTAAAGCCTTCAGCTTCTCACTACTCCATTGATTGGGCTCTGGAAGATGAGGTGATTGAGCCTGGAGCCCATACTTGGGCTGATTCTCATCGTGTTCAATGCCCTCGCTCGCGTCTTTGTCGCTCACCGCAACGTTAAAAAGCTGCCCACCGATTTTGAAATCGGCATCAACAAAAAGCGCAATATTCTGCGCGTGCTTCCAGGCCGGATAACGGTAAGCGCGCTCAACCTGTCTTGTTTTTTGTTGGGGCTCGGTTTCGGTATAGGTCTCTTGCCTTGTGCGAGGAACCTGTTGCCACTGAAAGCTCTTCGTCGTGGAGTCGTATTGCGAAACACTTTCGGTATAGCTCACCGTCCGAGTCTTGGTGACCATCACCTGCTCAACGTATTGCTCGGGTTCGAAGTAGTTCTTCACTAGAACGACGCCCGACTTGCTACGCTCGACGCTCAGATTACCTTTAAAGCTTCCTTGTGCCGACTTCGCCCCCCCGGCTTCAAACCAAGGCAAAGCATGAAACGCCTTCTGTAGCTTTTGAGTAAGCCCCGCATAGACCTCGGGACTCAGCCCGTCCGGACGATTCGAAAGCTGCAGGCTTCCATAAAGCTCTCCGTTCAGTGCGGTACGAGTGGCGGTCGAGAGTTTTACCGACTCACCCCAATAGCCGCAATATTCGGATACAAATTGTGCGAACCAGGGTTGCTCGTCTGCCAATTCCGCCTTCATCTTTGCGCACGAGGCCTTACCCGCATTCAGCACTCGGGCGCGCAGGGGCGTGGTCGTCTTCGGGGGAAAAACACCCCCCAAAAGCTTCAGAAGTCTCTGCGAGCGCAAAGGGAACTCGGCCTTGATCTCGGCATCGACGCGACTGATAAAAAACCGCGTCAGCAATTCCACTTCTTCTTCTTGCGTAAATGAAGCC
>CANJNU010000094.1 GCA_947475645.1 Bacteriovoracaceae bacterium
ACGAAGCGCCTGATTTCGAATGACGTCGTCCTGAGTTTTCTCAGCCTCGCGTTTAATAAATGCGACGGCGTCGGCATTATCTTTAAAAAAACCCAATCCTTGAATCAGCCGCATTCTCCGAAACGAGGTGGACTCCATTTCATAGAGCCGCATAAGAACCTGTGGCGCCCGAGAACCCAGCCCCAACCACTCATTCGAATTCTCTTTCGGGTGCCGGTTCAGAAGCATTTCTTGCACTGCCGTCTCAATCTGAGAATCTGAGAGGTCAACGGATGCAAACGCCCAAGAGGACACGCTCATTGTGGCCACCCAGAAAATGAAGAATCCTGTTTTACGTTTAAAATTTAACATGAACTCTTAATGAACCAAGGGATGAAAGTGAATGACTCGTCCGCTTTCAGGCGAAAAGAGATTTCCATCACCCCGACGGGCCTCGGTGCTAGCGCCTTCAACGAAATGCTTAGAACTCCAATACATCATATAATTGAACTGACATTCTCTCACTGTCGGACAGAATAGCCCTGTGGTAGTGCTGTATGTGGTACACGCCTGTCCGCACGTTTTCGTCGTAGGTGGAAAACGATTTGAGTCACTGTTCAGGCAACTGGAGATGCTGATACGAGTAGAGCCCCCAGAGGTGGTCGTTGCGGTACAAATTGGCGTGTCGCGCAGTAAATCGTGTACCGCGCCGCTTGACTCGCTGGGGTGGTTCAAGCCCAAGTAATGCCCCATCTCGTGCGCAATCGTCTGCTCTAGGTCAGCAAATTCTGCATCAACTTCAGTCATACCGCACGGCGAGGCCGCGCAACTAGAATTGTACTGATCGAGCTTACCGAAAAGCGACACAACGACCCCACTGTTTGGAAATCGATTCGACATAGGACCATTAATTCCACCCGAGATTCCGAGTAGAACCCCGCCCGTACTTCCAGAATCAGAGATATTATTCACGAGGAAGAGATTGATCGACTTTCCCTCAGACTCAGGCAGAAAAAATGTCGAGGCCGCTGAAACCATTGTTCCCATATCTGATGTGGAGACATCGGCATATTGATCGGCATCTGCCCACTCGTAGGCTGTAACTGTGCCTAGCTTTACATTCACATCGGATTGAGAGAGAAATCCATGAACTGCAGTGAAGAGGGTATCGAGATTAATTTTTCCTTTATCGTTTCTTGAGGCTTGCGAGACCGCGCTACCCACTAAAACAACATTGACATCGAGAGCCCCTGCCGTTGCCAAATTGGAACGTGATTTTTTAATGAGTGTCACTTTCACGCCAGCCGACTTACTGGTAAGGGTGGAGTAACTATCGGCAAGAATTACGTATTTAGCAGTATAAGCGCCTTGGCGCAGCTTATTGCTTGAGGCCGAGAGAAACTGAGCACTAAACGCGCAGGTGGGATTATTCCAAAACGTCGTAGCTTGCGAAGTACTTGCCGTCGTCGGAGCTGTTCCATCCGATGTATAAACGCAGGTGGGGAAAGTGTTCACGCTCTCTCCGCCTCCAAAGGTAAAATCAAACTGGTGCTGTTCCCAGTGTTTTCGATCCACGTAGGCGCTCGGCCAAGCCACCGTGCACCCCGAGTTCGACGAACAGCTGCCACCCGCGCTGCAAGTAAAAGCGCCTGTTCCAAAACAGTCGCCTCCACTACTGCGAGTAAGATTAATCCAATCATTTGTCCCATCAGACAGATAAGTCAAAACAGCATAGGCGCTTCCCGAAAGGGTACTTGGAAAATTGACCACTTCACCCAAGAGGGAGATTGAACCACCGTCGCCTAGATCTTCGGTAAGGGAAAAGTTCACTGTTACTTCTTGCCCCGACCAAGGTTGCGCTAACCCGAGTAGAGGCCCCGTCGTAGTGGACAAAACACTGGACGTGACTTGCGCTAGCGAGTCATGGTTGCTTGCCGCTGCACCTACTATCGACGGAACCCAAGAGGTTCCGGCTAAAACCACAGATTTTGAAGCGGTACTGACTGCCGCAGAGCAAGAACTGAGGGCAATAGAAGTCGCCAAAATCCAACCGGTTAAGTAATGATTTTTCTGAAGTGAGCTCGGCACGAAATAGAACCCCCTCCCCCTTATCGTACGGGGCAGGTCACAACCTTCCGAGTTTTTTTATTAAATTAATAGACACAAGCGCGTCCGCACCGACCTACTCGTCGATTGAATCGGGATCGCCTTCAAGAAACTGTGTAACTTCAACGGGATGGTCCTTTGCCCACGCCATGGCCTCTTTCATCGTTCCAGGATCGAATCCCATTAAAGCATCCCACTCGCTCGCATTCTTCCCCGCACTGAACATCGCATAGATCTCTTCGGCCGGTCTTGCGCCTCGTCCTTTAAAGAAGTACTCGCCGTCTCTGAATTCAATCCACTGGTAATCCATTTTGGGCACGCTTAAACCCGGTATCCACGATGAGGACTGTGTTCGCCCACCCATTGCCTCAGCTCACTGCGCGACTCGCCATTCTCTAACTCAACCAGTGCAAACGTAAGGCTGAATTGCTGGCCCAGATGACGCCAGTCCAAATTGATCATCTTCGTCCAGGTACCTGTATTAATGTACTGTTTTCCATCTGGATAAATCTTATCCATGGGCTTATGCGTGTGTCCGAAGATAATCGTCTTCATCGCTGAATCTCGACTTAAGAGATCGCGAGCTTCAGCCTCGAGATCAAGTAAAAACTTACTCGTTTCTTCTTTAATAATTCGTGCGGTTACGCGTAAGCGCGACCGCCGTTTCCTTGAATAAACGAAACGAGTCTTCAAAAAATAAAAAGAACTGAGAAAAAGGAACTTAAATGTAAACACCGGATCAGTGAGAATTCCGATAAAAACGAAAGCCCGAATGGGGCGAACTTTATCCAGAAATTCACGTTCAGACTTGAGCCGGTTGATGATTTTTAATACATAAAAGCTTCCCCATGGAAGATTCAACACCGGATCCTCAAAACCTGGCTGATTTAAAAGGGGCTGCTCAAAGTTCAAAACATGAACCGCCTCGAACTGATTGCCATGATGAACCTCGACACCTCCCTCAAAGCGAATGTGATCGCGATCCGTAATGATTTCTACATTGGAACTAGGAAACCGACCGTCTGAATCCCATTCACGAATAATTCGTTCGCGAACCTTGGGAAAAAAAAGCTCGGCGTCATGATTTCCTACGAGGTAGGTGATCTTTTTACCAGGACAGGAGGCGAAGCGGCGAAGCGCTGCCATGACTTTTGTGTGCCCTTTGATAATGGCGTCGCATTTAGCTAGCGCAACTTTTTCGGTAATCACATCCTCGAACTCGCCCCGATAGGGCACGTTCAGGAAGTCGAAATAGTCTCCATTAATAAAAAGCTCAACTTCGACCGGCCCATCCGGACCTCCGCCATATTTTCCCATCGAGAAATAGTTAAAAAGCTCGCACATCTCGGCATCGAAATGAAAGTCCTCGTGCGGATTCAACCGTCCCTCGAAGACCCGACCCGCCGAGAGGTGGCAATCGCTA
This sequence comes from Bacteriovoracaceae bacterium, assembly GCA_947475645.1. Lineage (GTDB taxonomy): Bacteria > Bdellovibrionota > UBA1018 > UBA1018 > UBA1018 > CANJNU01. The sequence continues at coordinate 3,509 of CANJNU010000094.1, forward strand.
ATAATGACCTTAAATTTCTTATTGTTAGACATGGTGTGGAACCCTTTCACACCAGTATAATCCCAACTCGGCACTCAGCAACACCGCTATTATGAAGTGAGAATTCCTTGACTTTAACGCATAGGATCGTTAGGGAAAAGTATGTCTGATAAGTCCAAAAAATGGTCTGACAATTCTACAGGGAAGTTTTACGTCGACGATCAGTGTATCGATTGCGATGCCTGCCGCACCGAGGCGCCTGATAACTTCACTCGAAACGACGACCACGGATACTCGTTTGTATTCAAGCAGCCCTCCACCCCAGAGGAAGAGATTCGTAGCAAAGCGGCTATGGAAGCCTGCCCGGTGGAAGCCATTGGAAACGACGGCTAAGTAAAACCGGAGCCCCCCCTTGAGGATAGCTCCGGCTCATTCAATTATCGTCCGCTCACTGCGTGTGCGACAGCGCGCTTTACGCGAGTGACCCATTTTTTTCCGCGTGCTGGGGCAGCAGTCGGTTGCGCGCCCCGGGCGGAGGTGCTTCGAGCGCCCGCGCGTGCTGTTGCGGGTTTAGCCGACTTAGACTTTGCTGCTGCTGAAGCAGCTCTTGCTGGACGTGCTGCTGCTGCTGAAGCAGCTCTTGCTGGACGTGCTGCTACTTTAGCACTTCCCACTGCAGACCGACTCCGGCGAACACTTTTCTTTGATACAGGCATGGAATTGTCCCCTTTCTTGAAAATGCATTCCCTTGTGGGATGCCCTGCAAGGTTTTGCAAGCCAGGGGCCAATCACGCAGACCGAATCGCCAGGCTCTGCGCAACCTTCTGCGCTAACGCCCTGAACATCTGCGCCGCCTCGGACTGAGGAGCCCTGACCACCACGGGAGTTCCCTCATCGCCTCCCAGCCTCACTCCTGATTCTTGGGGGATCTGTGCAAGAAGTTCTATCTGAAATTTATTCGCAAGTGCCTGCCCTCCACCCTTGCCAAATAAATAGTGCTTTTCACTACAAGATCCACACTTAAACCAGCTCATGTTCTCGACAAATCCAAGCATCGGAACACGAACTTTCTCAAACATATAGAAAGCTTTTCTTACATCCTGACAAGCCACTTCCTGCGGTGTTGTAACTAAGATCGCACCAGAAACCGGAACGAGCTGCGTGACCGATAACTGCACATCGCCCGTTCCTGGAGGCATATCGATAACCAAATAATCCAGATCACCCCACACGACCTGCCGAAAGAACTGATGAACCGCACTATGAATCATGGGTCCTCGCCACATCGCAGGCTGATCATCCTGCATCAGCAATCCCATCGACATAACCTTCACACCGAACGCCATCGGGGGAATAAACCGTTCACTCTGACCTGGCTCAACCAACAGCTTTGGACTATCCGTTACTCCCATCATGGTCGGAACATTAGGCCCGTAGACATCCACATCGAGTAAGCCCACTCGTGCGCCTTCGAGTGAAAGCGCCGTTGCAAGATTCACCGCCACCGTGCTTTTTCCAACCCCGCCCTTACCGCTCGATACGGCAATGATATGACTTACTCCCGGAATCGCTCCAGATTGCGTACTCGCTGAGGGGCGAACGTGCGCATCCATCGTTACATTCACTTCATTAATACCGGGTAATGCTTTCAAGGCGGTCTCTACATCGTGTTTAATTTTTGCCTTCATCGGACAGGCGGGTGTGGTCAAAACCACTCGTACCGAAATTCGCCCCGGTGTGGCGAAATTCAAATCCTGAATCATTCCCAGCGAAACCAGATCCTTCTTTAAATCAGGATCTTGAACTTGGCGAAGAGCATCTAAAATCGTGGAAGCCTGCATCAC
>CANJNU010000095.1 GCA_947475645.1 Bacteriovoracaceae bacterium
GATGTCACTTTGATTGCTGAGATTTCGGTTCAGAATTTCACGAAGGTCCATCATATTTGCTGATCCAGTTCCTCACCACTCGACGTAACCCAAATGCTTTTAAATTTACTTGTTATAGTAATGCTTTTTTGCGACCCAGCGAGACTCTTCTTTAATCGATCCTTCTCGGTTTCGATTAGACCAAAAAGCTCCTCATCCATCTTGATTATATCTTGAATGAGTTTTTTCTCTTCATTGATTTGCGCGATTAAAATATTTTTAATCGCGCCGGTGGCGAATTCATGACGGTTTTGGTTAATCCGTTCTTGAATCTTCTGATTGTAATGTTCGAGAGCGCGAAGCGAGACTTCTCTAAAATTCGAGTACTTAGACGCTTCGCTTAGACTTCCACTCCTGGCAAATACCAGAAACCTCTCCGAGAATTCGGAGAGCCTGCGAAGGCATTTAATTCTGCTTTCGGAAAGTCTCAATACTTCGTTCATTTTCTATTTACTTTATGCCTTTACTGACTTGGGCAACGGCACCCTTCCATCCCTCTAGAAGGTTCTCGAGTACTTTCTGTACTGCAATCAGTTTAGTAGTTGAATTCTCGATATTGGCCTGCACTAATTGTTCAATCATAAAGTTATAGAGGCGTTCTAGGTTCATTGCGATCTCGCCTCCTACTTCAAAGTTTAGGGTATTGTTCAGTTCATTAATAATGTCGTGCGCCTTTCCGATGTGTAAGCCCTTAGCCGCAAGGTCTTTCTTATCGAGTGCCAGGGTCGCCTGCTTCACGTTCCTAATTGCGGCTTCATAAAGCATGATTAATAGGGCACCTGGATTGGCCGTCTTAATTGAAGTCTGTTTGTATTGATTAGCTCCGTAATTATTCGACATAAATTTCCTCCTTATTCGTTAGTATTTCATCCACCAAGAAGCTGAGCGACCATGTTTCCACCGCCGCCGCCTCCTCCACCCATCGCAGCCAGTGATTGAGATTGTCTTTGCATCGATGAAAGCGATGCCTCGAGTCTCGCAAACTGCTCCGTAATTGCTTGTGACTTACGATCGAGCAGCATCTTCTTGCTCTCAATCTGTGAATCAATCTCTTTTACACGGGCCCGAAGTCCCTTTTCTCGGTTGGTCAGAACGCCATCGCCAGGTCGTGTAAAACCGTCCAAAACGTATTGGACTTGGCGGGCAAAGCCGTACTCGGCCGAGATCGCCTGAGATATTCCGTCAAAATCTTTTTCGAGCATCTTCTGAAATCGATCTTCCTTAAATGCGAGCATGCCGTCTTTTTGAAACTCGACGCCCAGCTCATTGAGGTAAACGACTCTAAAGTCATCCTTCTCTGGGTCGCCAGCGGGATAGCCTTCATGCATTAAATTTCTAAGTTTATATTCGATATTCTGAAGAGTGGTGTCGCCGGCAAATGTGGTGCTGGTGTCGGTTTTTTCATCGATAGTATTTTGCTTTACGATGAACTCTAGAATCTTGTTCATCTCTTCGACCAACCCCTTTACCTTGCCCGTAATCTTTTGATAATCCTCGGTAATGGTCATGGTAAACGGGGTGTCGGGTTTGGCCTGCTTGAGATGCAGATTAATTCCAGGAAGAAAGTCATTCACGTCATTGCTTGCGGTCTCGATTGGAAATCCGTCCATCTGTAGAACTGCGTTCTCCGGGTTACGAATATCTTCGATGAGTAGTTCTTGTGCTCCGTCGAGAAAGTAGAATTCCGGAAACTTAATTTCGCTATTCGCGCCTTCTTTTTTGGAGCTGAAAATCATCTTCCAGGGGGCTTCGGGATTCGCTGCATCGTTAACCACAGCGGCGCGAATCGGAGATTCAGCCTTCCTGTTAATCAGATTCGCAATTCCGCGTAGACTCGCGTTCTCTTCGTCCACAAAGATTTCAAAGGTCTCGCCGTTATCTGGACTAATTTGAATGAAGCCTACCCCTAGATTAGCTTCGTCCGCGCTTTCGAATCCATTGGTGATCACCGCGGTTCTTTTTGCGAGTTGTGCGATCTCGATTTCGTAGGTGCCGGGTTGAGCTTTGTCTTTATCGACTGTAACCGAGACCTGCTGTGCGCCGTCGCCCAAATCGACCTTCAGTTCGCGGAAGCGCTGAAACCCCTGCAGTTCGCGGATGGCCTTATTCATTCCAGTGAAGCGACTTTTGAAGTCTTGAAATAGCTTAATCTTGGCTTCTTCGCGAGCCTTCCGAGTTTCGAGCTGCCGGATGGGCTGGCCTTCTGCCTCGATGATCTGCTTCACTGCTTGTTTGAATTGACCCCCACCAATGGGGTCATAGCGCAAACCCAATTCGTCCTCCAGACGTCTCAACAGAGGAGAGAATCATTCCCTCCTACTCCAGTATGTCCCTTTCTGGTGTCGAGGCCAATAGGCAGGGTTTGCCGGTCGCGCAGCGAGTTCTAAACTATCAAAAGGCGGTTTCGACGATTTGGCCACTCTTAATCGTCAAAATTTTGAGTGGGCGGGAGAGCACGCCGTCTAAATAGGTCATTTTGCCTGTCGCGCCGGGAAGATCCTTGGTTTGCTGAAGCGCTTCCTTCAGTGATCGACGAGGATTGTTCTCGGCGACTTGGGCTAGGGCTCGAACCATGGCCTTTCCAGCGTCAAACGCAAGGGCATCAATTGCTGAGGGCTCCTGCTGAAACGACGCTTCGAACTTCTCGCAATATTTCTTAGACGAGGGCTGAGTGCTTGAAGCGAGGAACAGATCCACGAAATAAGCGTGCTCTGCAGAATTCAGCGCGCGTTCGGCAAGTTCTGGAGAGTTCCATGCCGAGGTTCCCAAAAATCGAACTGCATCTACGTCTCGATATGCAAACGTGGGTAGAATTTGGCCCGCAATTCTTGGATCTTCAGGAATAAAAACCGCCTCGTAATCGACGATGGGAGGAAGTGTAAAAAACTGCTCGTTTTTTCTGGTCTTTTTCTTAATCTTCTTTAGGTCGCGATCTTTTGCCAGCGCAAGAATCTCACGCTCACGAGCCTCGCTGTAGAATCGGCCCGAGAGGCGGTCGATCGACTGCCTGAAGTCGGTTTCGCCCGGAACATAAGATTCAACTCCTCGAATCTCTCCTCCTAGTTCGTCTACCGAGTCCCAGAATCGATTCATGCTCTCTTCACCCGCCTTATCGCGAGGATACAGAATGGCAAATCTTCGAATTCCTAGTTTCTTTACTGCGTACTGTGCAATTTCTCGGGTTTGGGCCTTCATGGAAATGCCGGCGTTAAAGATGTAATCGCCCGAGGTAACTGTACTGCGAGAAAGTGAAATCAGCGGAATCTGTAAGTCTTGCGCCTTCTGAGTTACCTTCTCGATTCCTTTGCTCAGAAGGGGGCCGATCACACCCACGACGTGATGTTCGTGTGTGAGGCGAGAAAGCGCAGTTGCAGCGCTTTCAGCATCATCGCCGCTATCTTCAACGACAAGCGAGTAGGTTTTGGGTGCGTTGGCCTCGAAGATCTGAAAAGCAAGTTCAATACCCTGAAGTGCGCGCGAACCGAATCGGGCGAATTTTCCAGAGAGGGGCAGAAGAATGCCAATTTTCTTGGAGTCTACTTCGGTATCGACACTTTCAGGAGTCGGCGAAATGGCTGGTGTTCCTGTCGTTTCGTCGGACAGAAGTGCCCGTGCTTCGGCATAAACAGTGCTGTCGGGGTACTGAGATAAGATCATCTGAAAGTGTTTTTTTGCGAGGTCTTTTTTGCCTTCGCTCAGTTCTGACTTTCCCAGTCGAAGTAGAATTCGATCCGCCAGGGAAGATTCCTCGGCGAGAACGGCCAGCTCTTGAAGTGACGCGCTTTGAGTGAGCAGCGAGAGGCTTCGATCAAAAAGTGCAGTGAGGGCATTCTTCTGTTCTTGAGCTAATGTTGAATGGGTGAGTTTAGCCGATTGAATGCAGTTGCGCGCAGAATCGTAATAAGCTTTGCGTGAGAAATCGTTTCTCGCACGGAGATAATAAACCTTAATTTGATTGTCGCGATCGAGTTGTGTTGCGTCGATCGTCTTGAGAAGCTGCTGAGCGTCCTCGAACTCGCCCGCCTCGAACTTTGCGTTTGCGAGGTTATACTTTAAATAGGGAAGGATCGGAGAAGTGACTGGCGTAAGGTTAACCGACTTCTGGAACTCTGAGATAGCACCCTTCCAGTCGCGTTTCTGAAGCTTGCAGAGACCATTCAAATTCTGAACCTGAGCGAGAAAGTCACTCTTCGTAAATGCACGCTCAAATTCTTCGGCTTTTTTCTCGGTCTCGGCGAGTCGGCCTTGTGAGAAAGCGGTCTGAATGTCCTTAAACTGAACTGAGTCGACTGGGGCTGCAGCGACTGCAAAGCTTAGGGCGATGGCCAGCACGGAGAAGAGTTTCATTCAGCTTATTTCTCATGGATTCCGGGTCGATGTCCACCCAGCTCGTTAGCCGAAAAGGTTTTTCACCTTCTCGAAAAAGCGATGATGCATCGGGTGAGAAGAATCCGCCCCCGCCTCGCCGAATCGTCGAAGAAGATCCTTTTGGTCTCCGCTCAGCTTTGAAGGAACCTCCAAGATCACACGAACGAGCTGATCTCCACGACCGTAGGCTCCTAAACGGGTCAGGCCCTTGCCTTTAAGTCGTAGAATTTTGTGCGACTGCGTGCCGGCTGCGATCTTCAGGCTTACTTTACCGTCGAGGGTTGGAACCTCAAGTTCCGTTCCAAGGGCCGCTTGAACGAAGGTAATCGGTACATCGCACAATACATCGAAGTCTTCTCGTGTGAAGAGATCGTGGGGCAAGATGTTAATGGATACGTATAAGTCGCCCGGCATTCCCCCTCGTTCGCCCGCTTCGCCTTCTCCGGTAAGTTTCAAGCGTTGCCCGCTATCGATCCCTGCAGGAATCTTCACCGCAATTTGAGTGCGTTGTTTCTGTTGGCCTGTTCCTCTGCAATTTGCGCAGGGATTGGGTATGCTTTGTCCCGCGCCGTTGCAGCGGGGGCAGGGCCGAGAGATCGCAAAAAAGCCTTGCTGAAAGGTAACTTCGCCGCGGCCGTTACATTGTGCGCAATCTACGGCTTTGGTGCCGGGTTTTGCCCCACTTCCCGAGCAGGGCTCGCAGCGAATATTCTTAGGTACGGTAAGGACTTTCTCAGCGCCAAAGGCCGCCTCTTCAAAAGTAATATCCACGGTGGTGCGAAGATCTGCGCCGGGGCGTCCGGTTTGGCGGCGGCCCCCACGGCCTCGGGCGCCCCCTTGAGCGCCAAAAATGTCGCCAAAAATGTCGCCAAACATGTCGCCCATCGAGGCGCCGTTTGCACCGAAGTCGAAC
>CANJNU010000096.1 GCA_947475645.1 Bacteriovoracaceae bacterium
ACCTCGATAAGATTAAAGAGCGCGTGTTGGAATACCTTGCGGTTCGCAAACTCAAAGACCGAATGAAGGGACCTATTCTGTGCTTTGCAGGCCCCCCAGGTGTCGGTAAAACTAGCTTGGGCAAATCGATTGCCCGTGCCTTGGGCCGCGAATTTGTGCGGATTTCCTTGGGCGGCGTGAAAGACGAAGCCGAGATTCGCGGTCACCGTCGTACCTATGTGGGAGCATTACCTGGCCGAGTCATTCAAGGAATGAAACAAGCGGGTACGAATAATCCCGTCTTCGTTCTAGATGAAATCGACAAGCTCGGTAGCGACTTCCGGGGTGACCCCTCGGCAGCCCTTCTCGAGGTTCTCGATCCGGAACAGAACTATTCGTTTAGAGATCACTACCTGAACGTACCTTTTGATCTCACTAACGTGATGTTCATTACTACTTGTAACGATCTGTCCACCATTCCATCTGCACTTCGTGACCGTATGGAAGTGATTCAGTTGTCAGGATACACGCAAGAAGAAAAGCAGTTTATAGCCAAGCGTTATCTAATCCCGAAACAAATCACTGAAAATGGAATCACACCTGAACAGATTGAATTCCAGCCGGATGCGGTACACTCAGTGGTAGATGGCTATACTCGCGAAGCAGGTCTCCGTAATCTCGAGCGAATGGTCGCCACGATTTGCCGGAAAACAGCTCGCCTGGTAGCCGAGGGAAAGAAGGAAAAGACATTGATCACAACTGATCAAGTCTACAAGTTCCTTGGACCTGCACCCTACACTCGTGAAGACGAACAGGATCGCGACGAAATTGGAATCGCAACTGGATTGGCGTGGACATCTGTAGGAGGAGAGATCCTCTATGTAGAGACCACCACAATGAAGGGCAAAGGGGCAATCATTCTCACCGGTCAGCTGGGTGATGTAATGAAGGAGTCTGGACATGCAGCACTCGGAATGATCCGATCGAGGGCTCATGAATTCGGAATTGACGAAGAAATCTTCGCCACTCGAGATATCCATATTCACTTTCCGCAGGGTGCTATTCCAAAAGATGGCCCCTCGGCAGGGATTACGATGGCCTCAGCCATGATCTCAACTCTCACCGGAATTCCAATTCGGAAAGATGTAGCCATGACGGGTGAAATTACCCTTACCGGCAAAGTTCTACCGATCGGCGGACTGAAAGAGAAAGCCCTAGCCGCAATGAGACATGGTATTAAAATTGTGGTAATTCCGTATAAGAATAAGAAGGATCTCGAGGATATTCCGCAAGAGTTTAGAGATAAGCTGATCTTCATTCCAGTTAAGACGATCGACGAAGTACTGAATGTCGTTCTTACTGAGAAACTGGTTTCTCCCCTCAGCAAAGCGGCTGCAGGAGCAACCAGTGCGAAGGAGAGCCGAGAAACTCCAACGACTCACACTAAAGGAACCCGTAAGAAAATGGTTGCAGCAGCAGCCTCGGGTCCCCCTTCGGAAGTCGTTAAGAAAATAGCCTAACGATCTGCAAATTGGACAAAACCCCGGGAGCCCATCTCCCGGGGTTTTACTATTATATGAACTTCCTCGAAGCCTTCACTTGCCTTCTACTCATCGGATTCTCTGCAGTACTCTCTGCATCCGAGATCGCTCTGTTTAGCCTTTCACGTTTCCAGCTCCGTTCACTCAAAGAGCACTTCAGGCCAGCTTATCGGAAAATTAAAAAACTACTGGCCGACCCCGGCGGCGTTTTAGTAACGATTCTTGTTATCAACGAGATCATCAATATTTCGCTTACGTCACTCATTGCCGAAGCGGTAAGCCTTGCCCCTCAACCCGCATGGATTCAAAAACTTCCCCTTCCAGCGTGGCAGGTTCATTTTATATTGGGGGTTCTATTCAGCACACCCATCGTTCTCTTTCTCTGCGAAGTCACTCCCAAAGCCATGGGCGCGAAGGCAAATCGTCTCATTGCGCCCCTCACTGCTACCCCTCTTCTTTTCGTCTATCAGCTTCTCAGTCCCGTTCGTAGAGCACTGAAGGGATTGGTTCAACGCATTGGAAGGACACATTCATTGCCTTATGAACACGGGGGCGAGCCACAGGGGCAAGGCTCGGACCGGGAGACAAAGAAACTTTTAAAAGAGGCTGACTTCATTCAGATGCTCGAAGAAGGGCACCGTGAGGGAACCATTCAGCAGAACGAACTTGATCTCATCAAGAATGTCTTCGAACTCGACGACATTACGGTTGCTGATGTGTATACGCCATTCTCTCAAATGCAAACACTGAGCGATCAGACCAGTCTAAAAAGTGCACTTCATTTTATTAAAACTCAGAAGCATTCACGCATTCCCATCGTAAGTCAAAGTGATCGTAGACGGGTCGTGGGCATTCTCTACACGAAAGATCTGTTACGGGGAAAACTCGATCCGAACATTCTGAGTTCTCCTGTAACAAGTCTAATGAGGCGTCCACTCTTCATTCCTCTTGCAATGCGGCTCAATACGCTCTTTAAAAAATTCAAACAACAACGCATTCATATGGCTGTAATTCAGGGAAGTACCGGTGAGGCCGTGGGTATCGTAACCATGACCGACGTGCTCGATGCCCTTTTTGAAGAACTACTGACAGACGAAGAAGAGAATGGCTCCGTATGAATCCTTCCATTCAACTCATTCATTTATTCGTTTTTATTCCTCCTCTTCTTCTCGTCGAGGGACTCTTTTCTGGATCAGAGATTGCATTACTCTCGGCTGACCGACTCATTTTGAGAAAGCAAGCTCGACAGGGATCGACCGGAGCCCGCTTGGCACTTGAACTCGCTGATCATCCTGAGCGTGTTCTCTCTGTGACTTTGCTTTTAACTTGCCTTTGCGTGGTGGGCATCTCGTCTTTGGTGTCACTCTTCCTTCTGGAGAGAAACTCACAGCACTCAGAAGTCTACGCCGTATTGATTGCATCGCCGCTCGTGGTGATTTTCGGTGAACTGATTCCAAAAACTATCTTCCAACAGCACTCCAACCAATTTGCTCCCTGGATAGCTTATTCGGTTCACTGGACCTACTGGGCCTTCTATCCAATTACGCGCCTTCTCGCCTCATATACAGCACGAATCACTGGTTTCATTGGGCCCATCGAAGAACTGATTACCGGAAAGAAGCCCACCACTCGCGAGGAGCTCGAGAACCTCCTTACTTACGATCAGAAGGAATCAGAAATTAAGGTCAGCGAGAAGAAGATGATTCGCAGTATTTTGGACTTTCGAGAAGCAGAAGCCAAACATGCAATGATTCCTCTCGTAAAGGTAGACGCCATCGAAGATTCCTCGACTGTGCGAGAGGCACTCGAACTCTTCGAGCGGCACCGTCACTCACGGATGCCAATCTTCAAGGACCGCATCGACAACATTGTTGGTGTACTTGAAGCCGCCGACCTCTTCATGGCCTCGGACCTCAATCAGCCGATTCGACTCTATTTATCGCATGCGCACTACGTAGCCGAAACCCAAGCTCTGAGCGATCTACTGCTAGAAATGCATCAAGATGACAACGAGATGGTGGTTGTAGTGGATGAACACGGTGGAGCCGTGGGAATTCTTACATTCGAGGACATCGTCGAGGAGATTGTTGGCGAGATTAGCGATGAATACGACACCGAGTCACTTCCCTATAAAACGATAGGCGAGCACAACTGGGTTATTCAAGCCAAGATGGAGATTCAGCAAATCAACGATCAGCTTCACTTGGGGCTACCTCAAGGGGAATACGAAACATTAAGCGGCTTTCTTTTACAGCAGTTCGGTAGAATTCCAGACGTACGCGACGAACTGTTCTTTACGACAGCCGGAGGTCATTTTAAATTCACAATTCGAAAAGCGACTCAACGCCATATTGAAATGGTTTCGATCGAACGTCTTGAGCCACCTTCAACGCCCAAAGATCATATCGAATAAAAAAAAGCGTCAAAAGCCTGGCTGTTGCTAGCTAAAAATGGGAAAGGTCTTTGCCTTTTCACATAATATTCCGCTAAACTGTGAGCAGGAAGGCCAAGGAATGGTCGCTTTATGGCAAAGACTGTATTGATCGTCGATGATGTCGCATTCGTCCGAAAAACATTGGCTGAGATTCTAAAAGAAGGTCATTACCAGGTCGTAGGTGAGGCCTCTGACGGAACCGAAGCCATGGAGATGTACGCCAAACTTAGGCCCGACTTGGTAACGATGGATATCGTAATGCCCAAGATGAGTGGACTTGAAGCCACTCGGAAACTTGTAAAAGCCGATAAAGATGCCCGCATCATCATTGTATCGGCCATGGGCCAGGAAAGCCTCGTTATGGAAGCGATCAATGCGGGAGCGAAAGATTTTCTCCTCAAACCCTTTAGCGCATCCGAAGTACTTAGAACTCTCGAACGCGCTTTGGTCGACGAAGCAACCATGATGACCCGAGGAGTTCACCGATGAATCTCATTCAGCAATTATTGGACTCACTTCCTAACAATTTTTCGTTCTATCACTTGGGTGATGTGGCTGTAGCAAGCGAGGATTCGCAGTCATTTTTAAGCTGGGAGACCGAGAAGCAGCACCTTCTTTCTAACGACCGGGCGGCTCTTTCGTATGCGCTCTCGGGCGAGGTTCAAGGCTGCGTATTGATTTTACTCGAATCGGGTCTAGACACCTCGACTTATGCCGAGATGGGAAATATTGTAGTGAGTCGTTTAGTCGAGAGTCTCGAGACGAATCACTTCCTTCAGGTCAATATCAGCGCGCCTCGAACGATCGCCGGACGCCGGCTGCAAGAGCATCTCGAGAAGAATCCTCCCGCTATTCGTGGAAAGGTTAAACACAGTCACAACGGCGAGACCATTCATCTGAGAGTATTCGTAACTTTAGTGTCGCAGGGTGCAGGTCATGCTTAACGCCATGGGTAGTCTCGTTCGACATACACTCTTCGCAATCGCAATATTGATTGCCGGACAATGGGTTGAATGGGAAGGACACACGCTCTCTTCGCATGTGAATCATGCTCTGCAGCATGCGATGAACTCAAATATCATGGATCGAATGAAGGACTGGTCGCGCCAGCTCACTCAGGATGCACAAGTAGGCGCCAGTAAGATCATTCGAAAAGATCAGATTCAAAGCCGATCCTCAGCTCCCCATAACTCCAACACCCCTTTTTCATCCCCCCTCGTTCATTTCTTTTTCCACGCAACGCACTTTTTCTCTGAAACGCAAAATGGTTTCCCATTAAAAGTTCTGGGAATGATAAGTTTACAGCAACAAAGAAAAAA
>CANJNU010000097.1 GCA_947475645.1 Bacteriovoracaceae bacterium
AAAAGCGACCGCAATAAAGTTCAACATGATTGTATTGATTACTTCATGACCGCCCCGCGAGACCCTTAACCACCCCGGAATCCAACCCCAAGCAGCGCCGGCGAAAAACGCCGCTGCGGCCCCCAACAGAGGAGCCCAAGGCTGAGACAAATGCGGGAAACAAGCACCTACTGTTGCGGCAGCAAGTGCCCCCAGAGTAAGCTGCCCTTCAGCACCAATATTAAAAAGGCCCGCATGAAAGGCAATCGAAACCGACAATCCCGTTAGAATCAAAGGAGTGGTGTAGAACAGGGTCATTCCAATGTCGTAAGGACTTCCAAATGCACTCTTGATGAGAACCAGAAGGACATGAAGAGGACTCTCGCCCGCCGCAGCCGTTACAGCCAACCCCATAGCTAAACCCACCAGCACCGCGAGGAAAGGTTTGAAAATCGATTTCATGCCTGCATCCCGTCTGGCTTTGATCCACCGCCCATATCAAGACCCAAGCGGTCCTGAGTGACTTCGCCGCGTTTATATTCAGCAACAATTCGCCCAGAAAAGAAGACCAAGATTCGATCAGACAAAGTAAGAATCTCATCGAGTTCTGATGAAACCAGCAAAACAGCAGCGCCCTGGTTTCGTGCGTCGAAGATTCGCCGATGAATGGACTCGATTGCTCCAATATCCACACCTCGAGTAGGCTGTGCTGCCAAGATAAAGCGAGGATCTCGCTCAAACTCACGCGCAAAAATCAGCTTCTGCTGATTTCCGCCCGAAAGTTTTCCCGCTAAAGTAGAGGGATCGCGAGGTCGTACGTCATAGTTTTCAAGTGCCGAGGTTAACTTTCCCTCCAAAACGGTAGAATCAACCCAACCTCTGCGCTGAAATGGAGCGCGACGCTGAAGCCCTAATAGAAAATTCTCACGAAGGTCTTGCTGAAGGAGTAGACCCTCAGAAAGTCGATCCTCTGGAACAATCGCTGAAGGAAGTGATCGAATCTCACATACGGGTAGGATACGCTTCGATTCTGTAGAAAAGATCTCTCGCCCGAGTAACTCGAGCCGTCCAAGTAATCGGCCGCGATAGATTTCTGGATACTGAATCAATCGCAAGAGTTCTGACTGTCCGTTTCCCTCAATTCCGGCGATTCCAACAATCTCTCCGGAGCGGACGTTAAATGAAACATCCGCAAGAATGCGTGTGCCTTCTCTTTTGCCACGTAAAAGACTCACTTGATTCAATGAGACTACAGAAGGACCTAAAGTCGGTGCCGCGGGCGCCTCGACTGACAGCTGAACTTTTCGACCTACCATCCATGAGGCCAACTGATTCGGATCAGTAGCCCGCGTCTCTACGTCGCTCACGACTTTCCCCGCCCTGAAGACGGTCACGCGATCTGCGAGGTTCATTACCTCTTTGAGCTTGTGCGTAATAATGAGGATCGTTTTTCCTTGTCGAGACAGTATTTTTAAATTTGAAAAAAGCTCATCTGTTTCCTGAGGCGTCAAAACAGCTGTTGGCTCATCCAAAATAAGAACTTCGGCGTCTCGATAGAGAAGCTTAATAATTTCGATTCGCTGCTGAACTCCAACCGGCAATGATTCGATCGGAGCATCCCAGTCCACCTCAAAACGGAGCTTCTTCGCCAGCGCCTCAAGTCGAAGTCGCGCAGCCGAGAAATCGATCGGCCTTAAGCTTCGAGGTAAAAACGCCATTCGCCCCGAATCCGTGCCCAAAACTACATTTTCGAGCGCTGAATAGGGCCCTGCTAGCATGAAATGCTGATGAACCATTCCGATACCCGAGGCAAGTGCCTCGGCGGGACTCTTCCAAATTTTCCCGGAAATGCCCCACTTCCGCCCGCGCACCCAGATTTCTCCCTCGTCGGGACCATAGAGGCCGTACAGCATCTTCATCGCTGTCGATTTGCCAGCACCGTTCTCACCGATAATTGCATGAATAGAACCCGTCTCTACACAGAGACTCACTCCATCGTTCGCCAATAGTGATCCAAACTTCTTAGTGAGCCCCCGGAGCTCAACGGCCGGAGGGGAGGCCATGGCCTGAATCAATGTCATGGGCTACCTTATTTCTTCGAGTAATAGTCGGGAACCTTAATTTTTCCAGATACGATCTGCGCTTTTAGCTCGGATAGTTTCTTGCGCATCGAGACAGTCAGAATTTTTTCGTTATATTGATCAACCGAAAAGTCCACACCTTCATTTGCAAGTCCAAACCGCTTCACACCTGCAACGAATTTATTCTGAGACGCCTCTAAACACGTTTGATAAACTGCCTTGTCGACACGCTTCAACATGCTCGTCAGGATTCGGCCCGGCTTTACCCAGTTCTGATTAGAATCGACACCAATTGCGAACTTCTGGCGCTCTTCGGCTGCATCAAATACTCCCGAGGTCGAGGCGCCCGAGGGTGAGAAAATAACATCTACACCTGAATCAAATTGAGAAACAGCCAACTCTTTCGCTTTAGCTGGATTATTCCATGCATCGCCAGTGATGCCGATAAAGTTCGAAGTTACTTTTACTGACGGGCTAATTTTCTTCGCGCCGGCGTCGAACCCAAGTTGAAAACGACGAATGAGTGGAATATCCATTCCACCAATGAAGCCAATCTTGCCCGTTTGGGTGGCAAGCGCAGCCGCGGCTCCCATTAAATAGGACCCTTCATGCTCTTCAAATAGGAGTGAACTTACGTTGGGCGCATTAACTTCTGCATCAACAATTGCAAATAGTTGACGAGGAAACTGAGCCGCTACTTTTTTCAGCGCTTCTTTTTGAGTCACTCCGATAGATAAAATTAAGTCAAAATCCTTCTGCGCGAACGCCCGAAGCATGGGCTCGAACGAGTTATCGTCGGTCGCTTCGACATATTTTAAGAACGCCTTCAGCTCACTCTTTGCTTGGGTAGAACCTTGAAAGGCGGCCGAATTGAACGACTTGTCGTCTTTTCCTCCTTTATCAAGAACGAGGGCGATGCGAAACTCCCTGGCTTCCGCGAAGGAGGTGCTCACGCCCTCGGCCAATACCAGAATTGCCAGAATGAATGCTCCGGCCGCTAAGATCTTTGCATTTCGAACCCATCGCTGTTGTTTGAGCATAAAAAAATTCTAACTCAAATCTATGCAATCGCAATCAGATCAAAGGGCTGCGGCGAAATCTTTCTCCAAAAATTGTACAAACTGAATAGATCGTCTCTGGCGTTGAAGTTTCAGGGAGATTCACCAACTCACCCATCAACTCTTCAAGCCTGTCAATAATCAGACGGGCCTGAGACTCCGTCAATTCGCGGGTCACTAAAAGTCGACTTGCCCGCTTCAGCTGCAAATCCTCCTGAGAAATTCGACTCAATATTCCTTCGGCGTTATGCTTCCAATTTAAGTTGCGCAAGGGAAAAAAGTCTTCGTCATCAGGGAAGTAAAAGTTCTTCTTACTTGCACGAAAGCCTGACTCACTTTTTACGAGCACACCCAAATCATAAAGTTTTTTGAGCATTTCAAAAACTCGCGGCAAAGCGATACTTAATGCAGACGAGAGCTCCCTCGCCGAGATTGAATCGGGGGCAAAAGAATTAATATAGGTGAACACGTCTCGATAGGCGGGATCAGAACTGAAAAGTTTAAGATGCGCGCGATTAAACACGATCACCTCGTCCAAAGGAACTTGTGCAGTACCTGCACTTCGAGTCGCAGCCTCTGAGGCGTTCCGCCACTCTAACTCTAACTGAGCTCGCTCGGCACACTGATCGTCTGAAAGTTGAGACACGATCCACTCAAGTGACACCTCTGAAATCGACACTCCAATCGATTTACCCATTCGCAAGGCCTCTTCAAGGCTTGGTAATTGCGAGCCCGACTCGTAGCGCGAGTACTGCGCGTAGCTCATCTGAAGCCCCAGCTGAGACCAAAACTCACGCGCAGAGGCGAATCGGGACTCTCGGGACATTTTCAGGTACTTTCCCCACGATGAATACTTTTTAACGGGTTTAGCCATCTGGCGTGATTGCATATTATGCAACTAGTTGCTAAATCAATGAAAAATTGCAGATATCTTCTTGACAGCCAAACCCATCGTGAGTAATCACAACACCAAGAGGGCGTTCGAGTCATGGTGCACTTCATTCCCCCCAGTCAGAGGCGAATCGCTATGATGGCGACTCAAGCCGATGCAGCCCCTGTTCTCATCTTTGGGAGCAGTGGCACAGGAAAGGGTGCACTTTCCAGATGGATCCACTCGAACGGGCCCCGGGCCACCCTACCCTTTCAGGTAGCTCACCCGGCACTCCCCCTAGGCCCACAAATAGCCGCTGCCCTCGGCGGCACCCTTTTAATTAACGAGATTGGGGAATACAGCCTTTCTGAACAGAAAGTGCTCCTGCGGTTCCTGAACACCAGAAGTATTCCCCACCCCCTTTCCCTCGTAGACACAGAAAACAGCACCCTCATGGTCGTTAATACGCGAATCATGTGCTCCACAAGCCAGGCCCTCGAAGGACGCGCCCAGAACAGCCTCTTCAACGCCGAGCTACTGCTGAAATTAAATGCATTCCGAATCGAAATGCCTCCTCTCGAACGCCGAACCGAGGAGTTCGAGGATATTGCCCACGGAATATTAGAAGAACTGACTCGATCACTGCATCAAGACGCAATTCGTTCATTCTCACCCGAAGCTCTGCGCAAGCTACGGGCGCATGACTGGCCAGGAAACTTGCGCGAGCTCAGAAATATTCTAAGAGTCGCCATCTCCCAATGCCAAGGCTCACGAATCGAAGCCGAACATATTCCCACACTCAGTCAACAAGATCATGATCGAATGGATTTCAAAGCAACTCGCGATCAGTTCGAGAAGCTCTACATTCTTGAGCTCCTTCAAACTTTTGGATGGGAAATCGACAAGACTTGCGAAATGACCCGAATGAATCGCAGCACCCTTCTTGCCAAAATTGAACAATACGGAATTCAACGACCGGAAGCGATCTCGTAACCGAGTTTCTTCACTCTTTTTAAGTCAGATGACGCGATTAGAAATCGAAGGTCGGCTTTTCCACGATTTCCACACACCTGAGCCTGCACAGGCGCGCGAATACGACTCTCTGAATAAGTTACTTTCGCACGAGAAAGTTCGACTTTAGCCTCATCCATACGCTGCGACGCGCTGACTTCGCATTGGACAATGAGAACCTTCTTCACTATCCAAAGCTGGGGCTTCGCCAAACCCAAGAGTAGTACGGAAAGTA
>CANJNU010000098.1 GCA_947475645.1 Bacteriovoracaceae bacterium
AGTAAGAGATAGGACTCTCACCTCGTTCTCTTTTGAAGCGCCCCTGAATCTGCTCGGGACTCCAATGCTGCTCGAGTTTCTCACGAACGCTCTCTTCGAGTATCCCGTGAATCTTACACCCCGAGTTCCTCGCTGCATCCTTGCGGCGTGCAGTCGCCTCGAGATGAGCGAGCTGACCGTTGTAACCCATCCAAGCCCCGTTCCTTCTCAACTCTCTGCTCACAGTCGAGGGCGCACGCTTGAGCTCTAAGGCAATCTTTCTTACACCCATCCCACTTTTCTTTAATGCGGCAATTTGGTACCGGTCGTCCTGGGCCAGCCGTTGGTAACCCATAATTCCTCCTTCATTAGACTTGCAAGGTCATGAAGACTGAATTTGGACCAACAGCTGGCCTTTTTCAATTCAACCAGGGTGTTGCGTTAGAATTTGAAAATCCACCGGACGACCTCAGGAGCACCGGATCGCGAGGGCGCATGGTGATCGACGCCTGAAGCCTCATCGGAGTACTGGGGTCGTCGATCGTGAATTTGTGTTTGAGCAAAATTTCGGCAAGGATAATTTTAATTTCTTGGATGGCGAAGCCCATCCCGATACACATCCGTGGCCCAAACCCAAACGGTAGAAACACTGCGCGAGGCAATGCCTTTCTAAACTCAGGCGTCCATCGCGCGGGTCTAAAGACGTCTACGTCGTCTCCGTAGTAGCGTCGATCACGATGAATCGCCCACGTGGGGATAATGACTGAGCTGGTGGGCACAATTTGGAATCCGCCAACTACGTCTGCCACAGTCGCTTCACGCGCAAGCACGGGTGCAGGTGGATAAAGGCGCATGGACTCGTCGATCACTTGAGAGAGAAGCTCACAACGAAACAGCGCTTCATGCGAAGGGGACTCGCCCCTGGGCGCGATCTTCAGGAGCTCTGCGTGCAGTTCATCCTGAATCTCGGGATGAATAGCAAGAAGCCTTAAAGTATAAGTCAGAGTCAGTGATGTGGTCTCATGGCCGGCGAGAATAAAAGTAAGCGCGTGATCACGCACTTGCTTGTCAGTAAAGTCTGACGCCGTAAGCAGCGAAGTAATCAGATCTGTGCCTTTTTGGTTTCCTTCTTTTAACTCCACTCGCTTACGCTCAATAATCGTATTGATATATTTTTCGAGAGTCTTCACTGCGCGTTTATAGCGAAAACGGGCCGGTAGTGGGAACCACGGAAAAAGAAGCGTGACGAACATCCACGGTCCACTCGAGAACTCAAACCAATTCGCCAGTTCTTCAAGAGCATGCGAAAGTGCGTGAAACTCTTGGTTAGTGAGATTGGCGTTAGATTCTTCACCAAAAAGAGAACGTAATACGATTCTGAGAGTCAGCTCAGTCATCTCTTGAAACACATCAATCTGTCCGCCTGGCGACCAGCGGGTATCACCCGCAAGCTTCTTAGACTGATCGATCATCATCGCTTCGTATTCTCGCAAGCGAGGAGGACTAAATGCAGGTTGAATGACCTTACGATCGTGCTTCCAAGTCTCGCCCTCGCTTACCAGCAGGCCATCACCAAAAACTAGGTTCCAACTGCGAAGCACTCGGTCTTTGGTGTAGTTTTTTGCATTTCTCACCAACACCTGTTCAATCGCTTCGGGAGAGAAGATCTGCACGATGGGCATTGCTGCCGAAACGTCTCGCACAACATCGCCAAAACTCTCGCGCATCCAGACAAACATTCTGAATTGCTCGCGGTAAAAGCGAAGCCCCTGCCCAAGAATCGGGATTCCTTTGGGTCCAGGTGCAAGTGGAAATGATGAAGCTTTCTGAAGTGTTTGATCGCTCATTGCCATCTATCGTTATGGCTGCCTCAATTTTGGTCAAGACTTTACACACCTCAACCCAGTGTTGCCGCATCCCCACTACCAAAAGTGGGGGACGACCTTCAGTTTTTCCTCGTTCAGACCGATAGGAACTATGGGTAGGGTTTAATTGCCTCATGCGGAATTCGTGGCTGATACTTCTCATTGCTGGCCTTACTCAAAGCGCGGTTGCTCTTGCCGAAGCTCGGCCCTACTTTTACCGCGTTCCAGCTGGTGAGAACCTCATTAGTATTTCGATTCTGAACTATGGCAAACAGAGAATGCGCCACAAGATCATCGAGTGGAATCATCTTAAGGCGCCTTATAAGATTCGCGCGGGACAGAAATTGATCCTGCGCCAGAAGCCAATTCCTACAGAACTGGGGCATTCCAAACTTCTAGATTATTACCGCATTTACTTAAGCCTCCCCCACCGGAAGGCCAGGATTGACCATCAGTTTGTCGCTGCAAAAAGAACAAGAGCGAGGGCGGAGGCCAGAGCGAGGTCGAAGGCGAAGGCTCTGGCTAAAGACTTGGCGTTGAAATCACCACCGGCGCTGCCGCCGCCGCCACCACCCATTCCGGTAGAACAGTTGAAGCGTGAGCAATATAAAGTGGCCGTTGCGGACTTAGCTGAGGGCGACGCCGCCGCAGATGAATCTGCCGATGAGAATACGGCTCTCTTATCGGGGCCCGCCGCTCAGCGCGGTATTGGCTCGATCGCTCCCATCGCAGCAGTTGCAACACCAACAAAACCTGATGCACCCCCACTACCAAAAGTGGGGGACGACCCCAGAACAGCCGACCAGCTATTCAGAGACGGTAAGCACGCTCAGGATAGGGGAGATCTTGTAGCGGCAGTTCAGTTCTTCAACGAGTCACGTAATAAGGACCAGGATCAGATGCCGGTTTGGCTCTTTCAGATTCGTACTTTGCGACAACTGAAGAGAAACGACGAAGCTAAAGACTTGGCCAAAGCGTTTATCTCGCAACATCCTGAGATGGAACACGTACCGTTCCTAAAAAGCGCCTCCGAGGGCGCCCCGTAGGATGAGCACTTCTTGGCTACTGCTATTATTCTGACGCCTCAGAGAGGAAATTAGGCTGAGTTTCTGCCTATCCATAAATGACACGAATGGATTAGAGTTGAATATGGGATGTTGCGAATCAGAAACGCATTTACTCATGCCGCCCTCTTTATTGGATTTGCCGCTGCGATACTTGCAGGAGCAGAGCAGAGTCATGGGGCAAACCCAGGAAAGTCTGTAAAGAAGAAAGCAATCAAATCAAAGTCTGTAATTGCATCCAAGTTATCTCGCGTAACGAAGTCCAAATCTGCACCCACAACGAAGTCCAAATCTGCTCGGGCAGCGAAACCCAAACCTACACTCGCGCCTACACTCGCGCCTACACTCGCGCCTACACTCGCGCCTACACTCGCGCCTACACTCGCGCCAGCTGTTCAGACTTCTGAAGAAGCTATTCCAGATACCGGCACCGCTGAGCTCATCTATACGGTTAAGCCGGGAGAAGAGATTCCGATGAAGCTGACCTCGAATCGGCTTGATGGAAGGCGTATTCAACTGGGCGAAGAGGTCAAGATTCAGGCTACACTTTCGGGCGCAATCACGCAGGAGCACTGGACGTTACTCGAGAAAAACAAGGAAGTGACTCTCGGAGCAAGCCGTGACTTTCTGATTGAGGTTCCAATCAAGGCCGTATCGACTCCATTTCAACTTACGGGTGTGGGCCCGAATGGCGAGCTCTTTTTGCAACGAATGACAATCAAGTTTCAGGATTACAAAAGTTTTGATCGCGTCTCGAAAACAGCTCCCCCGAAAATCACATTTTGGAGCGTAGGAGCCGGCTTTAGTAGCATTCAACTCAGTGACACGCGATTTCAGCCGTATTCAGCCCTCGCGCTCACCATAAAGGGAAGTGTGAATTACCTCATTAATCCACCCAACTGGGATATGGGATTCAGTTCGTATTTCACTTTAATGCCGATCACAAAGACTGACAATGTAGCCCTTCGGTTTTTTGGTTTTAACTTTCGCTACGGCTACATTCTGCCACAGGTAAAAGATCCGTGGAAGGTGAGCATTCTGGGCGGCATTTATTATACTACTACTTTCGTTACGAACGATAAGTTTGGCTTCAAGGACATGGCTGGACCACAGATTTACCCAAGCGTACGCTACAAGTTCAAGAATAACGACTCGATCGCGGGCTATTTAAAGTTCTCTCCTGTTGCGGCAGATTTCTCTCTTCTGAACTTATCGAATCGTGAATTTGCAGTTGGCTGTGCCTATCTTCGCCCTTTGCCTGGCGGAAAAACCATTGCTCTAACCCTAGATATCGCCAATTTGGCGCTGAGTTTTGCAAAAGAGGGGGTCACGATGAGCACCACCACTCTCTCTGCCGGCGCTTCCTACGGCCTGTAGTTGAAGGTTGCCGCATACTTTTGGTTGAAACTTGCGTCATAATAGTTCGTTCAGAAGCGCAATGGGTTTGCGACTGGATCGATCTTTCAGGTCGTGGAACAGAGTCTTACGCAGTCCGATACCAATCAAACGGTCTACCTCGGTACTGAAAGGAGTATTTAGCCAGGGTAGGAGTTCGGCAGCCTCCCCTAATTGCCACGGTAGGTTTGCCTCGAGTCCTACTCTCGTGAACTGAAGCGGTAGTTCTGCCGTGGCGCTTCCTACTAATCCCGCAAGCGTACTAAAAGGGTAGTCCTCCACCCATTTGCAAAGGCGCGCTTTGGCGGGATTTCGGTAAACGTACTTGAATACGTGCCCGTAATACCGCGTTCCGAGAATGATTGACCAATGGTAGCGCCCACCAAAGATGCGGCCGGTTCGGCCCGTTTGGCGATGTAAGGCGCGAGTAAGAGCAGGAACGAAGATATCCATGGCTTTACCCAAATCAAATTCAGGCACGGTTATGAGCATATGAATATGATTTGGCATGAGAACAACGGCATGAAAATGGGCCCCATAAACCCAGGTCAAATGCTGACACTCATCCATAAGAATCTTCCAAACACGCGATAATTCGAGTGGAAAGAGCTCTCGATTATTTACGCGGAGGGTGACGTGATACGGAAGTTCGTTCGATCGTTCTAGTGTTTTTCTGGCCATAAGCGGCACAGGTGGAGCAATCTCCATTCCACAGAGCGTGCATAGGCTGCCGTAGCAATAACCCCCAAATGTTCACGGTAATAGGGCACTTATTTGCTCGCAACAGGACTGGCGTCAAAGTTTCGGGGCGGTTCGAGGAACGGACTCACTGTCCGAATTTTGGCTCTTTGTGGGTTGCCGCATACTTTTGGTTGAGATTCGCGTCAAATGACGCGAATCTCAACC
>CANJNU010000099.1 GCA_947475645.1 Bacteriovoracaceae bacterium
TGCACGAGGTTAACCCTCTCTGGCTGCCCCCCCGAGCCTCCAACGTTATAATCTCGCCGCTCAGAGAGTCGAAACTCTTTACAACGACTACATGTCCGTGGCCATTCGAGTTATGAACTACCAAATCGAGTGGTTGAGGCCTCTCGCCCTTTCGTAAGTTTACAGCCTCAAAACACGATGCGTAGCGCTTCATCGAGTCTTCTACTAGAGATACTCCGGGTTCCTTCAATAGGGCCTGCGCAATTACGCTTAGATGCGAAGTAGTAGGAATCGCTAGCGCGGAGTCTCTGTCTCCTTTTATTAACTTTGCCGACATCACAAAACTTGAACAATCCTTTCCATTTCCGCTTGCCTCGCCCAAACGGTCTCCCCCAAACACATATCCGTTATGCAGATCGTAATAGTTTCCTGGAAGCCCGGTTTCGGTCATTTGCCGAATATAGGTAATTTTCGATCTAGAACCACGAAACAAGCTGGTTTGCGAAGCAGGGCTAAGCGAATGGAACAATGCTGCCCGAAGAGCCAGGCCGTCTGAACTGTTGAGAGCAGGCCCGTTTATCTTTTCGCGTAACTGAGTCATGAACGCATTCTGGGTGAGACTGCCCTCTCGCATCCCACTTTCTAACTCTCGATCGAGCAGCCTTGCTTGTTCGAGTGCAGTTTCGATGAGCCTACAGTATGCACTTGCTCGCTCAATTGCTGTTGGATTGCTCGTAAGTGGAAATAGGGTCTTCACCGGCTCGTCGCAGCGTTTTGGGAAGAAGGGTTTTAGACGGATCTTGATGCGCTCGAGCTGGACGATCGATCGTTGCGTCCATCGGTCGTTGAGCCTTTCCTGCTCCCCCATCACAGCGTCAAAAATGCGCCGATGATCGGCAACGCTCGTGCGATTTGAAGCATCTACTTCTGCCTGGAACTTCTTCATTCTCGCTTCGTTGGGAACAGTGACGGTCTGGTTTATGACCTGCCTTAAGAGGGGACTGATATAAGCCGCTGCGGCAAGCCGAATCGGGGTTTCCGGGCAGCCTTGAGGCGTAGGCTCCAAAATTGATTTTTGTAGAGTTACTCTCTGGGGGTGACAACTTAAGCTGTCTAAATTGACTGGGAAAGGCTTCGACCACTCAGGCAAGCCACTGTTGGCACACTTCACCAGAACCGAATGAGTGAGCATGTCGGGTTCAGTTACAATTTGAGCACTGGAACAATCTGACGCTTTGAAAATGTGAGGAGTTATCTCAACGGAAGGGCGCTCGTTACTGCATTGCGACGCCCACGCCACACCGGCATTCTTTGCATTCTTTTCGCTCCTTACGTTCGCGCAGCCCACCGCAAGGGTTGTAGCCCCCCCCGGGTGACAACCGCTGGCACCACTTGAACCCGAAGCCCAACTCAAAGCATGCGAATGGAGAGCGACGAGAAGCACCCACACCAAGCCCAATTGTTTTTGCTTTTCTCGAGTCCAATCCACGATAGAACACCCCTTACTATTAACCGATCAAAACAGTACACTTAATGAGAATAGGGAATTCGTTCAGGACTGTCGAGCGGTGAGTGAGTTCGATCAATAAAAATAAATTACGACACGGACGAATCTACGTAAGTAATTGATTTCAATTGAAAAGAATATGCAGAACTGTAAGCCGGGTTTTGTCTTCGACGAGCGATGAAGCTCTTCGGAGGCGATCATTCCTCTAGGACTGCAATTACTTGCAGCCTCAAGCAGTCTTACCCGGAAGCATCGACCGAGTGAGTCTAGTCTGCCCGAAGGCAGCACGCTTCCCTATTTGACCTTGCTCCAGGTAGGGTTTGCCATGCCATCTTTGTTACCAAAGATGCGGTGGGCTCTTACCCCACCGTTTCGCCCTTACCTCCTCGCTCCCGAGAGAGCGCGAAGGCGGTATATTTTCTGTTGCACTGTCCGTCAGAGGGGGCTCACGCCCCAACTGCCTGGCCATTAACCAGTACCTTTACTTGTGGAGCCCGGACTTTCCTCCCGCATTATTATAAATAACAACGCCGGCGATCGCCCGTTCTGCACATTCTTTTGAATTGAAATGAGAAAGAACGTCCTTCAACTTAACCAGAGTCCAGATGCTGCGTTCGAAGATTCAAAGTCTGTGTTTGAATCCCCATTCGCTTCAACCAGCTTGTCATCGTACTGAGATAAAAGATCTCGCTCTCGCGATGCCCCAACTCAATTACCGATAGGCCTTTGCGAGAACCGTCGAGTGCAACATGGTAACCCGCCTCGCCTGTAACGAAAACATCACACCGTGCGGCGATGGCTGCATCTACAAACGAAGCCCCTTTACCTGCCACAAAACCCATACGTCGCACGCTGCGCACTGATCCCAAAGAAGGAGGCGTATGGATCAATCCCTCTACGCCGAACACGGCTTTAACACGCTTCGTAAATTCTGCAAAGGAAAGAGGCTTCGAAAATTCGCCCCAAAAACCATAACCTAAACCCCGAATTAATCCTTTTTGGGCTGGACCTTGCTCGACAGGATAAAGGTCGAACGCCACTTCTTCGTAAGGATGAGAAGCTCGAAGGGCTTCGAGTATCTGCTTTTTTAGACCTCTCGGAAAAATCGTCTCCAAACGCGATTCCTCAACTCGTTCGATTACGCCCATTTTTCCCATCGCAGGCAGACTTCCTTCTAATCCGCGAAAAGTCCCTTCTCCCTGAGTATGAAACATACAGGAATCGTAATTTCCGATATGCCCTGCACCCGCGCCTGCTAAAGCACCTCGTACTGTATCAAGATGCTTTGTGGGAACGAATACCACCAATTTGAGCAGCGAGCCCTCGCCCCCATCCATGAGCCGTCCCTGCGCCACTAAGCCTAATTTCTGAGAAATGACCTGAGGCACTTCAAGCGCACATTGATCGAAATTCGTATGATACGACGCCACTGCGATTCCACGCTTCAATGCCTCAAACACCAAATTCGACATTCCCGACTTGGGGCCAGGCACGATCTTAGAAAGCCCCTTGGATTTTGGAAAGATGCAGGGATGATGATTAACGATCAATCGATACTCTTTACGCGTCGCCGCTTCGATCGATGCTTCCGTTAGATCGACCGAAATAATCGCTCCCTTTGTACCCCAACCCGGATCACCTAATAAAAGACCAGTATTATCCCACTTTTCTGAGGTTCCCGAAGGAGCCAGCGCTTCGAGTGAGTGAATCACTTCGCCTACGGTTAAGGTCTTCAATTTTGCCATTTTTATTCCTAATAGCCCGCGTGCTGCCATGCTTGCATGCCACCCGAAATGTGCGTCACGCCCGGCAAACCCAGATAATCCAAAGTCGTTGCTGCAAACCAGCTTCTGCGCCCGGTTTGGCAGATTAAATAAATTTTAGAAAAATTCTTCAATTCCTCTAAGTGAAATGCAATTTCAGATAATGGAATATTACGAGCGCCCGCTATACTTCCGGCTTCAAATTCGACCTGCTCACGCACGTCAATCAAACCGAGACTTCTATTTCTTGATTTTTGCTTTAGCCACTTTGCAGCTAATTTGTGAACGCTCAGACTTGCAAAAGTTTGAAGGCCTCCAAATGCTCCGACAGGCGCAACAGGCAGTGGAATCGATCTGCCAAAATGACTTTCATTCGACTCGAGTGGACGAATTTGCGAGTTATAACGAATGCGGTCTTTCGCCGATCCGTCTACTCGCACTACGTCACCGACACGCGCATTTAAATATCGTTCAAAACTAGCTGACGACAACTCGGGGTTTTTTTTCTGCTCAACGCCGAAAGTACTAAAAAGATGCGCACCTAAATCATGCCCCGGGAAAATTAAGGTCTCGTCAGAAATTTCATCAAACGATTCTCGAAGTGACTTCCAATGATCTTCGGGGGCGCACACAGGAGAACAGGCCCCCGCAGACAAAGTGTCGCCCGTAAAAATCATTCGCTTGCCCTCGACCAAACAAATGGCATCCTCCGAGACTCCAGGGGTCTCGATTACCCTTAAATCCAATGCCCCGGCCCGGATACGTTCGCCCGGTTGGAGAGCTCGCTGACTGCGCTCTGAAACAGATCTGCGAGACATGGCAATATTACTGTGAAATTCTTGGGCGGCGAGATGAGATCCTGAGAGGTGATGAGAATGAAGTCGAGTATCGATTACCGCCAGGAGCTTGAGCTTCTGATCGGATATCAAAATTCGATATTCCTCCATCAGATCCGCACGCGGATCAATCAACACTCCTTCGCGTGTCTCGCCATCGAAAACACAGTAGGAGTAGCAGCCTTCATGACGAAATTGTTTGAAACCCATCGAATTCATCATCTCTTGGAATCATGAACCAAATGAGAAGGACTTGCCAAACTTTCTAGCTCCGTTTAATCATGCGCTATGCATCTATTTACGCAGCCCACCTTTTCGAAGCACGCCAAGGCCCTTCGTACCCAGTTTGAGGAACGATTTGCCAATCCACATGGCAATGATGCGGGTCGCTTTGTGTGGGATTATTGGCATATTCCGAAACAATACACCGTGCTGCGCACGCCAGCCTATCACTTCTTCAAAGATGCTCTTTACCGAAAATTCCATGAGGAGCTGGTGCTGTGGGGCCGCCGAAATCTGGGGTGCCACGACGTGTCGCCTCCTTGGTTGAGCTGCTACGTCGATGGCTGCCGTCAAGAATTTCACGCCGATCTTCCCCACGGCCCGTGGGCGTTCGTGTTTTCTCTTACTCCCTGGAAAACCCGTCGATTTACCGGAGGCGAAACCTTGATGCTCCAGCCGAAGATGCTTCAATTTTGGAACAATCTCGATGAGTTTTCATCTCTTCCTGGATTAGAAGAGGAACAGATTATTAGAGAAATACCTGCTCACTTTAATCAGCTTACTGTATTCGATCCTCGCGTTCCTCATGCGGTAAGACGCGTTGAAGGTGTGCACGACCCCCGCGAAGGGCGATTGGTGATTCACGGTTGGTTCGTTCAACCGCGCCCCTTCGTCGAGGGCCCGCTGAAGGTGGCTGCAGTTCAGACTGCCATCAATTCCATGACCGAACAGCTCGCCCCATTACTCACGCAGAATCCCTCGATTCGAGGATTGCTCAGCGCTCGCTTTCACGTCAGTGGCTCTGGACAAGTCAGTCAGCTTAAGTTTCTCTCCAATACGTTGATTGCAACCGACTCTGCGCAACTCATAGCTTTGAAGCAGATTCCCCTCATCGTCAAAA